>NZ_CAWURG010000031.1:0-77734 GCF_963924895.1 uncultured Sphaerotilus sp. | reverse complement strand
TCTGGCAGCGTTCGCCTACCGCTTCAACCGTCGATTCGACCTGCGCGGGCTGGTGGCTCGACTCATCATGGATGTCTCGCGGTGCAAGCCTCGGGCTCAGCGGGTCGTTCGGGGGAATGCTGAGGATCGTTGCTAATCAGGCAGCGCTATGCTGACCGCCATGGCACTCGACACCCTTGATTTCCAGTCCGGCGACCACCCCGTCGCCAGCCTCATCGTCCTGCACGGCCTCGGCGCCGACGGCAACGACTTCGTGCCCATCGCGCGCGAACTCGATCTGTCGGCGGTCGGCCCGGTGCGCTTCGTGTTCCCGCACGCGCCGATCCGGCCGGTCACCCTCAACGGCGGCATGAAGATGCGCGCGTGGTACGACATCTACACCTCGGACCTCGTGCGCCGCGAGGACGAAGCCGGCCTGCGCGCGTCGATCGCCGACGTGCAGGCGCTGCTGGACCGCGAGGCCGCGCTCGGCATTCCGCCAGAGCGCACGGTGCTGATGGGGTTCTCGCAGGGGTGCGCGATGGCGCTGCTGGCGGGCCTGCGCGCACCGCAGCGGCTGGCGGGCATCGTGGGTCTGTCCGGCTACCTGCCGCTGGCGGCCACCACCGCGGCCGAGCGCAGCGCCGCCAACCAGGATGTGCCAGTGTTCATGGCGCATGGTCGCCAGGATCCGGTCGTGGTGCCCGCGCGCGGTGCCGCGTCACGCGATGCGCTGCTGGCGCTGGGCTACAGCGTCGAGTGGCACGACTACCCAATGGACCACTCGGTCTGCATGGAAGAGATCGAGGACCTGAACGCCTGGCTGCTGAAGGTGCTGAAGGTTTTGCCGCACCGGAACTGATCCAGGGCAAGACCGGCCCGAGGGATGCGCCCATACTCGGCACCGTACCCACCCGAACCGGGTGCGCGGAGGTGTTGACCATGGCGAAGATCCTGAAGTCCCGGCTGACGCAGCCCCTGCCTCTGACGCTGGCGGTGAGCGCCGCGTTGCTGCTGGGTGGCTGCAGCGTGGAGTGGATGAACCTGCAGCCCGCGCGCGAGGTGGCCGAGCAGGCCAGACCGCCCGGTGAGGTCTACACCGGCTGGCGCGTCTACCAGGACAAGTGCGCCGCCTGCCACGGCGTGGAGCCGCTCGGCACTGCGCGCGCGCCCAACCTTGTCTTGCGGCTGCAGGATCTCGGCCCGCAGCGCTTCGCCAGCCTCGTGCTCACCCGCTACGACTTCAGCCTGCCGGGCATGCCGCCGCGCAGCGACGCGCCGATCCCCGATGCGCTGATCGACGAGGTCGTGGCGCGCAAGGCCGGTGACATCGCCATGCCGGCGTGGCAGGGCGAACCGCGGGTCAACGCCCACGTCATGGACCTGTACGCCTACCTCTCGGCCCGCGCCCAAGGCACACAGGGCCCCGGTCGCCCGACCCCCTGACCTTGGCGCTCAGGGCACCAGCACCAGCAGCCAGTTCACCAGCATCCGCGCATCGGCTTCGCTGATCGCGGTGGCGTTCGGCGGCATCGCGGTGGCGCCGGTCTTGCCGGTCCAGTGGCGAGCGTTCGGATTGGAGCCGGTCATCACGGTCTGCGTGAGCCGGTCCGATGCGCCGGGGTCGTCGCGGTACTTCAGCGCGATCTCGCGCCAGGCCGGTGCGATCGGCGGCAGCCCGTCGGCGCGTTTCGCGGCGGGCAGCACGCTGTGGCAGGCCATGCAGCCGCTGTCGGTGGCGAGCTTGAGCAGGGCGGTGTCGTTCTCGGCTGGGGTGGCCTGGGCGGGCAGGGTGGTGGCGAACAGCGCCGCAGCGGCGATGGGCAACAGGGCACGGAAACGAAAACGCATGGACGGTGGACCTCTCTGGAGCATGTCTCTGGAACGGACCCCTGGAGCCTAGGCGCTCGGTGGCCGCGGGGCTTGAGCTGCATCAAGTTACCTCGGCGCGCTATGCTGGTCCGCATGGCCCTCATCCGCATTTCCCACCAGACCATCTACCGCTACCGTGAGCCGGTGCAGTTCGGCGAGCACCGCTTCATGTGCCGCCCGCGGGGCAGCCACGATCTGCGCCTCGTCGAGACCGGCCTCACCGTGCGCCCGACGCCCAAGCTGCGCTGGATCCACGATGTGTTCGGCAACTCGGTGCTGGTGGCGACTTTTGCCGAGAAGGCGTCCGAGCTGGTCTTCGAGTCCACCTTCACGGCCGAGCACTACCCGGTCGATCCCGACGTGGAGCTGATCGAGCCCTACGCCGAGACCTTGCCCTTCACCTACGACGCCAGCGAGATCCCGGACCTGTCCCGCGTGATGGAGCGCCATTACCCGGATCCGCGGCACCAGATCGATGCCTGGGTGCGGGCGGTGTGCGCCGAAGCCGACACGGCGCGGACACTGGAAGTGCTTTTCGCCATCACCCGCGCCATCAAGGCCCAGTTCGCCTACGAGGCCCGCGACGACGAGGGCACACGCACGCCCACCGACACGCTGGCGCGTGGCAGCGGCAGTTGCCGCGACTTCGCGCTCTTCATGATGGAGGCCGTGCGCAGCCTCGGACTGGCGGCCCGCTTCGTGTCCGGCTACCTCTATGGCGACGTGCTGCCGGGCAGTGGAGCGGCCGTGGTCGGCGGTGGCGCGACCCACGCCTGGGTGGAGGTCTACCTGCCCGGCGCCGGCTGGCTGCCGTTCGACCCGACCAACGCGATCATCGGCGGACGGCACCTGATCCGCGTGGCGACGGCACGCGATCCCTCGCAGGCCGCGCCGCTGCGGGGCAGCTATGTGGGGCCAGCGGACGCCTACCTCGGGATCACGGTCAATGTGACCGTGGCGGTGACCGGCTCCTTCGGTGATCCGGTGCCCGCAGCCGTTGGTGAGCAGCAGGACCCCGTCGGCGGCCCGGTCGCCGGCAAGGTCCCCGCTGCCGGCACACCCTGACGCGCTCCCGGTTCAGCACAACAGACGCATCGCCAGCCGCTCGTGCCACGCCCGCGCCTGCCAGACGGCCAGCGCGTTGTCGGCGAAGAACTTGCCGGTGTCGGTCATGCGGAAGTAGCGCAGGCCCGCGAAGCCGGCCGGGTTGTCGTATTCGGCGACCAGTCCGTAGTCGTGCAGCGGCCGGAACGCGGACATCAGCCGCGCGCCATCGAGCATGCAACTCCGCGTCTCCGCGTCCATGACGACGATCACGTTGCCCCGGCGCAGGGCGGCCAGTGCGTCGATGAACTCGCTGAGGTTGAGGATGATGGAGGGGGCGGGCGAGGGGGTGTGCATGCTGCGGCTGCCTTTCGGTGCGGTGGGGCAGCCATCAGCGATCGACCAGTCCGGGGGCAGGGCCCAAGGCCAAAGCCATTTGCAGGAGCTGCAGGACCCACGATAGTCCTGCAGCCCGGAAACTGACTGAAGGAATTGGAGAGGCTTTGCCCGCTTCAAGGCATTGCGCATGCTGGCGTGTGCCCAGCGCGCTTGTGCGCCGACAGCCGGCCGCGCATCAGCCTTGCGCCTAGGGCGTGCAGTTCGCGGGTCGAGACGTTATGCTGACTCCTCATTCAAGGAATTCGCCATGCCGCTGACCGAGCATGTCCACGCTGCCGAACTGACCCGAACCGTGCGGAAGGGGCATGTGGCCCTGTCGCCGGAGGAGCGCCGCGCACGCGAGGCGGCGGTCCGTTTCGCCAATGCCTCGGTGGGCTTGGAGGGGTTTCGGGTGTCGCCGGAAGCCGAGGTGCGGGCGCGGCGCTTCATTGATGGCGAGATGGATCTGGCCGAGTTTCTCCAGCGTCCCTGACGCATGACCGGGTCGTCGAACTTCAACTCGTGTCGAGACCTGGCCACTTCGACGTAGTCCACCTGCAGGACACTTGGTGCATCTTTCTGGAATTTCCGGTTCGGGGTTTCGTGATTTGATGCACGCCGGTTGCTGAAGTGCCTCTGTATCATGGCGCCGCATGATGCATACCTTTGTTTTTGGTATTGGTGGCGCAGGTTGCCGAATGGCGGCATATTTTGTCCAACGATCACCTGTGCGGGTTTATGGCCTGAATACAGATCAAGCCGCGCTGAATACCTGCCCGCTTGCCGACAAATTCCTGCTCGGTCCCCAAATATGCCAAGGCCGCCCCGCAGGGGTTCCGGCGCTTGGGCTGAGGGCCGCCGCAGAATCGCGGGTCGACCTCATGGACCTGATATCGGGTGCCGAGCGACTGGTGCTGGTCACCGGCCTAGGCGGCGGGACTGGCACGGGCGCTGCACCGGCGATTGCCAAGATGGCGCGGGAGAGCGGCGTGTCAGTTCAAGTCGTGGCGACCCTGCCGCTGCGACTGGAAAAGCGCCGTCGCGAGCAAGCGCAAGCCGCCGTTGATCAGTTCATCGTCGCCGACATCGATCTGATCCTGCACGACCACGAGGACTTGGTGATTCGCCACGCCGGCCATGCTTCGCTGGACGACTATTTTCTGAAAATCGACCAATGGGTGGTCGAGGATTTTTTGACCAGAGAAATTCAACATGCACAATAAAGAACTTGCTGTTCAATACTCAAAAATATTGAGCGGCATGGACCTGTCGCTTATCGAGAATAGTGGCACGCCAAACGGTCTTTCTGGAATATTCCTGAGCACGGTGGGCGACGGTTATGCCAATGCCACCAACAAAATCATGATTGTCGGTTGCGAAACAGCGGGGTGGTCAATATTGCCTCCCGCCGGACGGGACGACATGGACGATTACATCGCCCGTTCGATGGGCAAGCACAGGCGCTTTCTGGACAAGCAACTGCAGAGCCGCAACGCTCGCGGCTACACCTTCCACAATTTCATCAGAAGCATGACCAGGAAATCAGGTGCGGACGGGCTGGTCTATTCGAACCTGTTCTGTTTCGATTGGAAGCAGGGCAGCCCGATGAAGCATCCCCGCTTCCCGGAGATCAAGAGGCATTCGCAAGCCCTGCTCAAGGCGCAGATCGACGTGCTCCAGCCCGACACCATCATCTTCGCCAACGGCATGAACACGGCCGGCTGCCGGCGCGAGTATTTCCCCACCGACGGGCCGGGCCAGGTCTGCACCAATGTGCGGGATCACGTCAGTGCCGGCATCGGGCGCGAGCACCTCTTGGAGTTCGACTTGCACGAGCACATCCGCTGCCTCCGGATTCACCACCCCTCGGCGCGTTCCAAAGGGGCCGCCCATGCCCGTGAGTTCCTGATCGGCTTGCTGCCTGCAGCGGCCTAAAACAAGAAGTACCGCTGCCCCATCGGCAGACTCGTCGCCGGCTCGCAGGTCAGCAGCTGCCCGTCCGCCCGCACCTGGTAGGTCTGCGCGTCGATCTCCATCACCGGCAGGTAGTGGTTGTGCACCATGTCGGTCTTCTTCACCGTGCGGCAGCCCTTCACCGCGGCCAGCGTCTTGCGCAGACCGTAGGCCGCGCCCACCCCGCCCGCGAGCGCCGACTGGCTGACGAAGCTCAGCGATGTCCGCGTGAGCGCGCCGCCGTAAGAGCCGAACATCGGCCGGTAGTGCACCGGCTGCGGTGTCGGGATCGAGGCGTTCGGGTCGCCCATTGCGGCCATCGCGATGAAGCCGCCCTTGAGCACCAGGCTGGGTTTCACGCCGAAGAACGCTGGCCGCCAGAACACCAGATCCGCCCACTTGCCGACCTCGACCGAGCCGACCTCGTGGCTCACGCCGTGGGTGATCGCGGGGTTGATGGTGAGCTTGGCGAGGTAGCGCTTGATGCGGGCGTTGTCGTGGCGGTCCGAGTCGCCGGGCAGCTTGCCGCGCTGCGACTTCATCTTGTGCGCCGTCTGCCAGCAGCGGATCAGCACCTCGCCGACGCGGCCCATCGCCTGCGAGTCCGACGAGAACATGCTGATCGCGCCGAGGTCGTGCAGGATGTCTTCGGCGGCGATCGTCTCGCGGCGGATGCGCGATTCAGCGAAGGCCAGATCCTCGGCCAGCGACGCATCCAGGTGGTGACACACCATGAGCATGTCGAGGTGCTCGTCCAGCGTGTTGATCGTGTAGGGCCGCGTCGGGTTGGTGGACGAGGGCAGCACGTTGGCTTCGCCGACCACCTTCATGATGTCCGGCGCATGGCCGCCGCCCGCGCCTTCGGTGTGGAAGCTGTGGATGGTGCGGCCCTTGAAGGCGGCGACCGTGTCCTCGACGAAGCCGGACTCGTTGAGCGTGTCGGTGTGGATCGCGACCTGCACGTCGGTTTCCTCGGCCACGCTCAGGCAGCAGTCGATCGCGGCCGGTGTCGTGCCCCAATCCTCGTGCAGCTTCAGGCCGATGGCGCCGGCGTCGATCTGCTGGCGCAGGGCTTCCGGGCGGCTCGCGTTGCCCTTGCCGAGGAAGCCGATGTTCATCGCGAAGGCATCCGCCGCCTGCAGCATCCGGGCGATGTTCTCGGGGCCGGGGGTGCAGGTGGTGGCGAAGGTGCCCGTCGCCGGACCCGTGCCGCCGCCGATCATCGTGGTGACGCCGGAGGTCAGCGCTTCCTCGATCTGCTGCGGGCAGATGAAGTGGATGTGGCTGTCGATGGCGCCGGCCGTGACGATCATCCCCTCGGCGGCGATCACCTCGGTGCCGGGGCCGATGACGATGTCCACGCCGGGCTGCACGTCCGGGTTGCCGGCCTTGCCGATGGCGCAGATGCGGTGGCCGCGCAGGCCGATGTCCGCCTTGACGATGCCCCAGTGGTCGAGGATCAGCGCGTTGGTGATGACGCAGTCGACGGCATCACCGGGGCCGGGGCCGTTCGGGCGCTGGCTCTGGCCCATGCCGTCGCGGATGGTCTTGCCGCCGCCGAACTTCACTTCCTCGCCGTAGCCGCCAGCGCGCAAGGTCAGGTCTTGTTCGACTTCGAGGATCAGGTCGGTGTCGGCCAGCCGCAGCCGGTCGCCCACCGTCGGGCCGAACATCTCGGCATACGCGCGCCGCGGGAAGGTTGCAGAGGACGTCGCCATGTTCAAAGTGCTCCCTGCACGAGGCCGCGGAAGCCCCACACCTGCCGGTCCCCGGCGAAATCGCACAGCTCGACCGTGCGCTGCTGGCCCGGCTCGAAACGCACCGCCAGCCCGCTGGCGATGTTGAGCCGCATGCCGTGGGCGGCGGCGCGGTCGAAGCGCAGGCCGGCGTTGGTCTCGGCGAAGTGGTAGTGCGAGCCGACCTGGATCGGGCGGTCGCTGGCGTTCTCGACCACGAGGGTCAGCGTGCGCCTACCCGGGTTGAGGGCGTGTTCGCCGTCGTCGGTGAAGAGTTCTCCGGGGATCATCGGGTCACCTCGCGGTCGGTCATTTCTTGCGCGTGAACCACAGCGCGGCGCCGATCCCGGCGGCCAGCAGGTAGCCGATCGTGTCGGTCGAGTGCCAGTGCGAGGCGCCGGGCAGGCCGTGGCCTTCGTGGGCGAGGGCGGAGTGGGACAGCGCCGTCAGGGTCAGCAGCGCGGCGGCAAGGCGGGTGGTGTGCTTCATGTTGGTGCGTCGCGTGGTGCGGTTCAGGCAATGGGTTGGTGCACGGTCACCAGCTTGGTGCCATCGGGGAAGGTGGCCTCGACCTGGATCTCGGGAATCATCTCGGCGATGCCGTCCATCACGTCCGAGCGCCGCAGGATGGTCTTGCCGTCGCTCATCAGCGCGGCCACGGTCTTGCCGTCGCGGGCGCCTTCCATGATGGCCGCGGTGATCAGCGCGATGGCTTCCGGGTAGTTGAGCTTCAGTCCGCGGGCCATGCGGCGTTCGGCCAGCAGCGCGGCGGTGAAGATCAGCAGCTTGTCTTTCTCGCGGGGGGTGAGTTCCATGGCGGGGCGGGTAGTAGGCGGGTGCGCGGGCGGTTGCGTGGGCTGGTGCGTTTCTTGAGTGCGAGAGCGGCATGACCACTGCCGCCGGAGATTCAGCGATCTTGCCTGCACAGGCAGATTTCGGGCCAGCCCCTGCAAACCCGCAGGGTGCCGCCGCGGCGTCGGCCGAGCCGCAGCAGCGCGTCATCAAGATCCGCCGCGACTACAACACCTGGGTCGCCAGCGAGACGCTGGAAGACTACGCGCTGCGCTTCGCCCCGCGCAGCGCCCGGCGCTGGAGCATCGGCCGGGTGGCGAACACGGCGTTTGGCGGCGCGGCGTCCTTCCTCGTGCTGGAGGCGGTGGGGGCCACGCTGCTGGTGCGCTACGGCTTCACCAACGCGGCGCTGGCGATCCTGGCGACGGGGCTGATCATCGCGCTGGCGGGCCTGCCGATCAGCGTCTACGCGGCGCGCCACGGCGTGGACATGGACCTGCTCACGCGTGGGGCCGGTTTCGGCTACATCGGCTCGACCATCACCTCGCTCATCTACGCGAGCTTCACCTTCCTCTTCTTCGCCCTCGAAGCGGCGGTGATGGCCTACGCGCTGGAGCTGGCCTTCGACATTCCGCCCGCCTGGGGCTACCTGCTCTGCGCGGTGGCGGTGCTGCCGCTGGTGACGCACGGCGTGTCGATCATCGGGCGGCTGCAGGTGTGGACGCAGCCGCTGTGGCTGCTGATGCTGGTGACGCCCTATGTCGTCGTCTTCCGCGCGAACCCGGGCGTGGTCGCTGACCTGATGCAGTACGGCGGCGCCCAGGGCGGCTCGGCGGTGTTCGACCTGCGCTCCTTCGGCGCCGCGATGACGGTGGGCATCGCGCTGATCACGCAGATGGGCGAGCAGGCCGACTACCTGCGCTTCATGCCCGAGCGCACCCGGGAGAACCGGCTGCGCTGGTGGGCCGGCGTGCTGGCAGGCGGCCCGGGCTGGGTGGTGCCGGGCGTGCTGAAGATGCTGGGCGGGGCGCTGCTGGCCTTTCTCACCATCGACAACAGCGTGCCGGTCGAGCGCGCGGTCGACCCGAACCAGATGTACCTGACCGCCTACGAGCTGGTCTTCCCGCACTACGACTGGGCGGTGGCGGCCACGGCGCTGTTCGTCGTCGTCTCGCAGCTCAAGATCAACGTCACCAACGCCTACGCGGGCTCGCTGGCGTGGTCCAACTTCTTCTCGCGCGTGACGCACAGCCACCCGGGGCGCGTGGTCTGGGTCGTCTTCAACACCGGCATCGCGCTGATGCTGATGGAGCTGGACGTGTTCCAGGCGCTCGGCCACGTGCTGGGCCTGTACGCCAACATCGCCATCAGCTGGATGATGGCGGTGGTGGCGGACCTGGTCATCAACAAGCCGCTGGGCTTGAGTCCCAAGGGCATCGAGTTCCGCCGCGCCTACCTGTGCGACATCAACCCGGTCGGCGTGGGCGCGATGGGCATCGCGTCGGCCGTGTCGGTGGCGGCGCACCTGGGGCTGTTCGGCGACATGGCGCAGGCCTGGTCGGCGCTGATCGCGCTGGTGACGGCGCTGGTGGCCTCGCCGCTGCTCGCGTGGTGGACGGGCGGGCGCTGGTACCTCGCGCAGCGCGTCGGCGTGCCGGATGACGCGCCGGGGCAGTTGCAGCAGGACGGCCGCTACCGGCGCTACGCCACGCTGCAGCGCTGCACCATCTGCGAGCGCGAATACGAAGGCGAGGACGTGGCGCACTGCCCCGCCTACGGGGGCGCGATCTGCTCGCTGTGCTGCACGCTGGACGTGCGCTGCCACGACCTGTGCAAGGTGCCCGAGGCCAGCCTGTCGGCGCAGTGGTCGGCAGTGCTGCGCTGGGCGCTGCCGCAGGTGGTGTGGCCGTATCTGGACAAGGGGCTGGCGCACTACCTGCTGCTGATGCTGGTGGTCGCGCCGCTGCTGGGCGGGCTGGCGGTGGCGCGGCGGGCGCTGGTGCTGCCGACCCTGGCGCTGGTGGCGGGCGTGGTCGCGTGGTGGCTGGTGCTGGCGCACAAGAGCCGCCAGGTCGCGCAGGAGGAGGCCAACCGCCAGACCCAGGCGCTGCGCCGCGAGATCGAATCGCACCGGCAGACCGACCTGCAACTGCAGCAGGCCAAGCGCCAGGCCGACGCTGCCAACCAGGCCAAGAGCCGCTACATCACCACCATCAGCCACGAGCTGCGCACGCCGCTCAACTCCATCCTCGGCTACGCGCAGCTGCTGGAGGACGACGAGGCGATGCCCCCTGCGCGCCGGCAGGCCGTCAGCGTCATCCGCCGCGGCGGCGACCACCTGCTGACGCTGATCGAAGGCACGCTCGACATCGCCCGCATCGAGAGCGGCAAGCTGCGGCTGGACGTGCGCCCGATGCGCTTCGCCGACACGATGGACGAGGTCGCCCGGCTGTTCGAGCTGCAGGCGGCCGCCAAGGGCATCGGCTTTCGCTGCGAGTTCTCCAGCCTGGGCGATGCGGCAGGCGTGCCGGCCTGCGTGCGCGCCGACGAGAAGCGGCTGCGCCAGATCCTGATCAACATCGTCGGCAACGCGATCAAGTTCACCCGCGAGGGGGCGGTGGTGCTGCGGCTGCACCACGCCCGCGAGATGGCGCGCATCGAGGTCATCGACTCCGGCCCCGGCATGACGCCCGAAGAGCTGGCGCGTATTTTCGAACCCTTCGAGCGCGGATCGGCCAGCGGCGGAGCGGTCACGGGCGGCGCGGGTCTGGGCCTGACGATCAGCCGGATGCTCACCGACCTGATGGGCGGCGAGCTGACGGTGGAGAGCACGCCCGGCGTCGGCACCACCTTCCGGCTGCGGCTGTTCCTGCCCGAGGTGCGGGGTGCGCTGGTCGAGCGCGTCGCGCCACAGCGGCAGCGCACCGGCTACACAGGGCCGCGCCGCTGCGTGCTGGTGGTGGACAACGAGGAGGTGGACCACGGCCTGATCGCCAGCCTGCTGGCGCCACTGGGTTTCACGATCCGGCAGGCGGCCAGCGGCGAGGCGTGTCTGGCGCTGATGGCCGCTGGCCCGCGACCGGATGCCATCTTCATGGACCTGGCCATGCCTGGCATCGACGGCTGGGAGACGCTGCGCCGGCTGCAGGCACTCGGGTTGGGCGATCTGCCGGCGGCCATCGTCTCGGCCAACGCGTTCGACAAGGGGCTGGACAACGATGTCGGCATCACCCCGACCGACTTCCTCGTCAAGCCGGTGCGGGTGGGCGAGCTGCTCGACTGGCTGGGGCGGCGGCTGGCGCTGACGTGGATTGACGCGCCGCCCGCACCACCGGCACCGCTGTCGTCCCCGGTGGCGGTGTTGCCCGACCCCGAGCGGCTGCATGCGCTGCAGGATGCCGTTTCACTCGGGCATGTGCGCGGCGTGCTGCGGCTGCTCGATGCGCTGGACACCGAGCGGCCCGCGTGCCGTGATTTTTCCGACCGCCTGCGCACGCTGGCGCGGCAATTCCAACTGGACGCGATGAGCGGATTGCTCCGCAAGGCCCTTGATGACTCCACTGCCTGACCGAACCACCGACCGCAGCGCCGATGTGGTGCTGATCGTCGATGACGTGCCCGACAACCTCGCCGTGCTGCACGACGCGCTGGACGAATCCGGCTACACCGTGCTGGTGGCGCTCGACGGCGTCACTGCGCTCGACCGGGCTGCAAGGGCACAGCCGGACGTGATCCTGCTGGACGCGGTGATGCCGGGCATGGACGGATTCGAGGTGGCCCGCCGGCTCAAGGCCGACCCCGCCACCGCGTCGATCCCGATCATCTTCATGACCGGCCTGACCGAGACCGAACACGTCGTGGCGGCCTTCGCGGCCGGTGGCTGCGACTACGTCACCAAGCCCATCCGCGCCCGCGAGGTCATCGCCCGCATCACCGCGCACACGCTGGCCGCCCGCGAGCAGCAGCAGGCGCGCAACGCGCTCGACGCGTTCGGCCACGCGACGCTGGTGGTGCGGCGTGCCGACGGCCGGCTGGTCTGGCAGACGGCGCTGGCCCGGCAGATGCTGGAGGCGCACTTCCAGTCCGACGGCCGGCGCGCGCCGACGCCGCTGCTGTCCTGGCTGCAGCACGAGACGGCGCGGCTGGGCGCGATCGAGGGGCTGGTGCCTGGATCGCCCTCCGTGACGCTGGAGACCGGTACCGGCCGGCGCCTGCGCTTCACGCTGCACGAGGCGACCGGCGAGGGCGAGTGGATGCTGGTGCTGCGCGAGGCCGACGACGCCGCTGCGCTGGAGGCGCTGGCGCTGGCCTTCGGGCTGACGCCGCGCGAAGCCGAGGCGCTCTACTGGGTCGCCAAGGGCAAGACCAACCGCGACATCGGCGACATCGTCGGCGCCAGCCCCGCGACGGTGAAGAAGCACCTGGAGCACGTCTACGAGAAGCTCGGCGTCGAGACGCGCAACGCGGCGGCGGCGGTGGCGCTGGGCAAGGTGCCGCAGATCGGGCGGTGAGGTCAGGTGAAGCCTGCCTTCGGGCCTATGGGGTGCCCCAGATAGATCGCCAAGGGCCTTGTGCCTACGCTGTGGTCATGCCGTCGCTTTTTGCCTGATGTCCAGGCCAGCAGCGGCAGGGAGACAGCGATGCGACTCACCGATCCTGCTGCCACTGCGCTGTGGTCGCGCCTGCAAGCCTTCAAGCTAAACCCACCCGGCCTGACGCGCACGATCAGCGCCCGCCTCGCCGAAGAAAACGGCTGGACCACCGAGTACACCCGGCGCGCTGTCGAGGAGTACCGGCGCTTTCTGTTTCTGACGCAGGTGGCGGGGCGGCCGGTGTCGCCGTCGGTGGCGGTCGATGTGGTGTGGCACACGCACCTGCTGTATTCGCGGGATTATTGGGGGCGGCTGTGCGGGGAGGTGCTCGGCGGGCCGCTGCACCACGACCCGAACCCAGGAGGCAAGCAGCAGAACGCCCGCCACGACGACCAGTACCGCGACACGCTGGACGACTACCTGCGGGTGTTCGGCACGGCACCACCCGGCGATCTGTGGCCGACCACAGTGGCCGCACCGGCTCCGGCATCGGAAATCCTGAGCGACCACCACCGCATGCTCACCCGCCTGCTGGCCGGTGGGTATCGCCCGAGCGTGCTGGCCTTTCTGAGTGGCGGGCATGGGCGTGTCACCGACACGGCGCTGGCGAGCTTGCAGCAGCGTGAACTCCTGAGCTTGGCGGCGGGTCAGCCTGTGCTCGGCAGTCGGGTGCCGCGTGATGACGAGGGATTGACGCCCGAGGAATGGACCGTCTGGCGCAAGCTCACCGGCCGCGGCCGTTCACCCAAGCTGCCGCTGGGTCTGGTCCACCACGAAGTTCAGCAGGAAGCTGTGAACGAAGGTCTGTGGCCAACACCCGAGCAACAAGGCAAGCGGTGGATGGTGTTCTGGTGCAAGACGGGGCTGATGATGATGCTGGCTGGGCTGCTGTTTTACTGGGAGCTGGCGGCTCTTGTGATCTGGGTGCCGTTTGGCGGGTTTCTGGTGCTCCGCTTCACCAGGGCGGTGATCAAACCCAGCCAGCTGGGTCAGTACCTGGTCGAAGAGCTGCGCCACTTGGTGCCACAGGGCACGGTGGCGCCTGACAGCCCGCTGGCCCCGTTGCTGGTCGCCACTGGGGCGATCTCGTTGAAGTCGCTCTCCGTGCCCGCCAAGAGCGACGGTGGGGGATGTGGCGGCGGCGGCTGTGGCGGCTGTGGCGGCGGTTGCTGAAATCTTGAAGAACGTTGGAGACCATCATGACTATGCGGAGATATTCATCTTCCATGCTGTGCGGATTTTTCCTGGCACTGCCGGTTGCCGCACAGGATATTCCGAACGTGTCGCCCAACCAGGTGGCACCCAATATTTCGCCTGATCGCTCGGTTAGCCCAGAAACGTCAGGGTCGTCGGTTTACAACCGAGCCGTGAATGGCGTGGTCTGGATTGACTGCATCGGTAAGAACAAGAATGGCGAGGCGGCTGGGGGAGTGGGAGCCGGATCCATTCTGAATGCCCAGGGCTTCATCCTGACCAACTACCATGTGGTGCAGGGGGCGGATCGCTGTTATGCCGCCCTGAAGCCGCAGGGGCTGACGGCATTGACCAACAAGACCCCCAGGTACAAGCTGGCCTTGCTGGCACTCGATCCTTCCAAGGACTTGGCCATTTTGGTCATGGAGTCCGCACCCGCCGGTTTGGTGTCGATTCCGCTGGGCAGCATGAATGATGTGCAGGTCGGACAGGAGGTCCACGCCATCGGACATCCGAAACACCAAGCATGGACCTACACCAAAGGGGTTGTCAGTCAGATCCGCCTCCAGGAACAGGGTATCTCACCCTTTGTCGCTGACGTTGTGCAAACACAGACGCCCATCAATCCTGGAAACTCAGGAGGACCGCTGCTGACCAACTCCGGAAAACTGATCGCAGTCAATACATATGTCCGCACTGATGCCCAGAACATGAACTACGCAGTGGCAGTCAGCGAGGTCGAGCGATTCATTGAAACTGTACGCCGCTCGGACAACAAACCCCGCTCGTTTTCGCAGGCAGAGACTGGCACCAAGGCGGAGGCCGCCCCCTCGACGACAACCCCAGCGGCTTGCGAGTCAGCCAAGGTATTGGGGGAAGAGCGGTCCAGGAAATTCGCGGCCAAGATCATCTCCTTGGACCTGGGCTGCACCGGGCGCGCCAATGCTGCCTATTTCGTGCCGGATGACACCGCCAAGGAAAAGGTGCTGCATGTCAGCACGCAGCCCCCCGCGCCCGGAGGCGACCGCTATTTCGATGTCCGCTACTACGTTGACCAGCGCACGGGAAAGATCCTGTGGTCCTGGCATGACGTGGACATGGATGGCAAGCCCGATTACATGGGGGTTCACAAAAACGGTGAAAAAACCCCCAGTGAATTCATCCCGTTCAATGCGACGGTGGGCAACAGATTTTCTCAACCGTGAAGGAGCATGTGATGCGATACCAAGAATTTCGTCTGACCCTCGGTGCCGCGCTCGTCTGCGCATCGATATTCGGCGCACAGGCTGCACAAGCGCAGTCACGCACGTACTGCGCAGTGGAAATCGGCTCGAAAGGGGTCAAGGGCCGCGGGTTCGAGTTTGGTGTCAAGGGCGGTGATTCGTCGGTTCGGACGGGTTTCAGCCGGGACATCAACACCACGATCATTGCCAGCCTCAAGGACGGCCTGTTTTCATCGACCGCCATCGATGAAACCGCCGAAGCGGTCTCGACCTTGATCAAGGAAATGCGGGCCATGACACCCGACTGCAAGGCCTTTGCGGTCGGCAGCAGCGGCGTGGCGATCGCGAAGAACAAGGAGGCGCTGGTCGAAGCCGTGGGTCGGCGCGTTGATGTGGGGGATCTTGATTTTGTCACCCCTGAGCAGGAGGCCGAATACGGTTTCATCTCGTCCGTGCCAAAGCGAGACTGGTCGAACACGGTGCTGGTGGACATCGGCAGCTCCAACACCAAGATGGGCTATGTGAGCGATGGCAAGTTTCGCGCCGCGGACATTCCGTTCGGCAGCGTGTCCTTGTCGAAGAAAGCGGCGGACGGGGGGGCGGATTTCTCCAAGGCCCTCGCGGGAGTGCTTGACACGCAGGTGAGAACCTCTTTCCGGGACGCCAGCTCAAAAGCCCCGGGCATGAGCAACCGCAAGAAAGTCATCTGGATCGGTGGGGCCGCGTGGAGCACGGCGACCTTCATGCGGCCTGATCAGTCGCTGCGGCCTTTTGTCCGACTGGATCGGGCGGATGTGAAGCGCTTCATTGGCAGCCTGAATGACCGGACCTGGTCGAATTACAAGCCGTCGGCCAAGGCGTCCGCCAAGGTGCACGCCGCCTTCGACAAAGACGCGGCCAGGGTGCTGGACATCTTCACCCGCGACAACCTGCTGTCGGGGGTCAGCATCTTCGATGCCTTCCTGAATGACCGGGGTGTGGACGGTCCGGTCAATTTCGCCCGCCAGGGGCAGTGGGTCATGGGGTATGCCGCGGCCAAGTTTGCCGATGATGTCTGGTCCGATGAGGCGCTGGAGTAGCTTGGCGTGCCTGGGCATGGATGCAGAGCCTATGGGGCGCCCCAGATAGATCGTCGGCGACCTTGTGTCTACGCTGTGTCCATGCCGTCGCGTTTGAGTTTGTTGTTGGCCTGATGTCCAGGCCGGTGACGGCAGGGAGACAGCGATGCGACTCACCGATCCTGCTGCCATGGCGCTCTGGTTGCGCCTGCAAGCCTTCGAACTCGATCCACCCGGCCTGGTCCGCACCATCTCGGACCGTGTGGCGCTGGAGCAGGGCTGGTCTGCGGCATACACCCGGCGTGTGGTCGAGGAGTACCGGCGCTTCCTGCTGCTGACGCAGGTGGCGGGGCGGCGGGTGTCGCCTTCGAGGGCGGTCGATGCTGTCTGGCACACGCACCTGCTGTACTCGCGGGACTACTGGGACCGGCTGTGCGGGCAGGTGCTCGGCCGCACCCTGCACCACGACCCGAATCCCGGCGGCCCCGACCATGATGCCCACCACCAGACGCAGTACCACGACACGCTGGCCGCGTATGAGCGGGTCTTCGGAGAAGCGCCCCCCGCCGATCTCTGGACCCACAGCCCGGCGGATCCAGCCTGGTCGCTGGCTGGCCTGAGCGAGGCCCATGCACTCAAGGCCAAGTTGATGGCGGGGGAATTCCGGCCGAGTCTGCTGGCCTTGCTGCGCGGCGGGGAGCCACGGGTCACAGCCACGGCGCTGGCCGGCTTGCACCAGCGCGGATTGCTGGGTTTCGCGGGGGGTCAGCCGGTGTTGTCCAAGCGGATGCCGGAGGAGCACGAGGCCCTGACGTCGGAAGAATGGCAGGTCTGGCGCGCGCTCCGGCAGACCACTGACAGCGGCCAGCCGCCGAAGCTGCCCCTGTCGCTGGCCTACCCGGAGCTGGTCCAGGAGGCGATTGATGCGGGTCTGCGGCCGACGCCGCCGGACCATGCACAGCGGGTGGCCAAGCGGCGCACCACCGCTTGGCGCAGTCCGCTGCGTCTGGCCGCGCTGGCGGTGGCGGCGCTGCTGAGCGTGAACGGAGTGTGGTTCCATGCCGTGTTGATCGTGCTGTGGTGGGGGTGGACACTGCAACAAGCCTATGCCGACACGGAGGTGCAGCCTACCGATCGGGCACGGCAACTGGTGGACGAGTTCATCCGCCTGGTTCCAGCTGGAACGTCGGTGTCTCTGGGCAGTCCGCTGCTGGCCACGGTGGTGGCTGCGGGCGTGATCGGTGGGGCCAGCGCGGCCGACTTGGGTCCGCTCCAGTCGGCCATCGTGCCGGGACGCCAGGAAGGCGGGGGCTGCGGCGGTGGGGGTGGTTGCAGCGGCGGTTCGGGCGGCGGGGACGGGGGTGGTGATGGCGGCGGCGGCGGCGGGGGTGGATCTGGTGGCGGTTGAGCGTGCCTGCCTCTACGCCATATAGGGCTTTGTTGCACAACCCATCCCGGGGCGAGATTCCCCGGTCCTCACAAGGGCATCTGGAACACGACCGACTGCGGCGTCAGCCAGAGGCGGGCGCCGGGCGCGTGGTCGGTGTCGGCGCTGCGGCGGGCGAAGTGATCCCCGGCCGCGTAGCCGAGCAGCGCGCCGCCGACCGTGTCCGAGAACCAGTGCTGGCGGCCCGACACGCGGGCGGCATTGGTCAGCGCGGCCAGGCCGTAGAGCCACGGGGCGTCGTAGCGCTGGGCGTAGGGCGTGAGCACCGCCCAGGCCAGTGCGCTGTGGACCGACGGAAAGGCGCTGCTGGCCCGCTGGGTGCCGCTGAAGTCGGCCGCACCCTGTCCGGCGCTGGGCCGCGAACGGTTCACCACGAATTTGACCGCGGTGGCGGTGACCGCGGCGGTGGCGCTGGCGAGGAGGGCGGCCTGGTCGACGGTCCGCTGTGCGGGGTCGTCCCGCAGGAGCCACGAGAGTCCGGCCAGCCCGAGCCCTGCGACCGGGAGCAGGTCCCCGACGCGGCGCAAGGCCTTGGCCGACGGTGTGCTGCCATGGTGCTGGGCGTAGTCGTCGAGCGGGCGGTCGAGCATGGCCGCGCCGACGACCAGCCCCGCGCCGACGAGGGCCCGGTTCCACGCGGGCTGGCTGCCGGACAGTGCGTCGGCCAGCCCGCGGCCGGCCGCGTCTGCCGGCTGGTCCAGGTCCATGCGCAGATGCATGCCGAGGCGAGTCTGGTTGCGCACACCCGAGGGTGTGTCGAGCCGGGACCAGTCGAGTTCGGGTGTCACGGTGGCTGCGCCCCAGGCCAGGCGGTGCTGCAGCGTCAGGCCCAGCAGGCGCCCCGAGTGCTGCGGATCGCGGTCGAGCGGGCTGTAGGTGCCAATGCGTGAACCGATGGAGCCCAGGTGCAGCCGCACGCTGCCGCGGCCCGCACCATCGATCCAGCCGAGCGTGAACAGGCGTGAATCCGGCCCGGCGCTGGCGCCGATCCAGCGGCCGGCACTGACATAACCTTCCGGGTAGGCGTAGTTGCGGTAGGCACAGCCCCGCATCGGCGCCTTGCCGACCGGACTGCCGCAGCCGGTTTCGGCATATTCCGCAAAGAAGCGGTCGCTGCCGTCGGCGGTCCAGGTCTCGATGCCGTAGGTGCCGAGGTACCTGGATGGCAGGTGGCCGGCCTCGTCCTCGCCGATCAGTTGTCCGTACACGGCGCAGGCGAGACCGGTCGGGCAGCGCACGCGCAGATCGAACCCCGACATCTGGTTGCCCGGGTCTGCCGCCTGCTGACCCTCGGTGTCGGCGTTGGAGCCTGCGCCGGTGACCAGACGCAGCAGGCTGCCGACCGACGGATGTCGGCCTCGGCCGCCCCATTGCGCTGTGCGCGTCAGACCGATCTCGGCGTGCCGGAAGGGGCGCAGCGTGAGCCGGGCGCCGACGAGAAACGGGTTGGCCGGCTGCTGCACGTCTTCGGTCTGCGCGATGAAGGCCGCGAGATTCCAGGGCCCCATCCAGGCGAGCCAGCGGGAGTCGGAGGTGGACGCCGAGGCGCGTTGCAGCCCGATGCCGCTGAAGGCCGGGGCGTTCTGGCTCAGCGCCAGCGCGTTCTGCCAGCCCGGGCTCCACCAGGCGCGGTGCGTCCAGGCCTGCAACTCGACGCCGAGTGCCTCGGTGACCAGCGCCGTCTCATCCAGACGGAAGGCGGCGCCCGGACGGTCGGCGTTCGCGTGGCTGGTGATGCGGCCGCCGAGCTGCAGCGCCAGGCGCGGTCCCTGCGCGACGGCACTGCGCACCGCCAGGCTGCTGCCGGGCGTGGCGTCGTCCCCGAATCCGGACAGCGCGTCGGTCGCGGGCCGGACCGTCAGCGAGAGCTGGCTGTGCTGCTGCGCCTGCAGCTCGCGCCGCACCTGTTCGCGCGCCGCGTCCAGCGGCGGAGGCAGGGTGGCGGGCAGGGCGTCCAGTGCCTGCACGACGGCCGCCAGGGGCAGCGGCCACTGGGTGGTGGTCAGGTCGAGACCGGCTTCGTCCACCAGCAACTCGATCGCGTGGCGTGCCGCCACGCCGGGTGTCCACGGGACCGATGGCTGGGCCTGCGCGGCAGGCCAACCCAAACCGGCCACGAAGACCAGGGCGACAGCGCGGTGCCGCGACTGCACAAGGAACGAAATCGACATGGGCCTGCCCTGGGAGATTTTTGCGTTACAGGGTACGCTCAAATCATGAATTCGTGATTTAGTTCCTTTTTTATTTGGATTGGATCAAATCGATGCAACTCCGGCCTGTTCGGAATGGACTGGACCGCTGGCTGCTGCACCTGCTGCGGCCCGAGGGCGTGTCCGGCGATGTGTTTCTGCAGCCGGCGGGCGAGTCCGCGCTCACGGCCCCTGACGCGGTGTCCTGGGCGGTGTTCAAGAACCCGCTGGCGCTCCTGATCGGCGGGGTGGCGGCGGTGGTGCTGGAATTGGCCGAACCGCGGGTGCGCAGCGGTGTCTGGTCCCATTCGACCTTTCGGCAGCGGCCGCTGGACCGGCTGCAGCGCACCGGCCACGCGGCGATGGTGACGGTGTACGGCGCGCGCAGCCGGGCCGAGGCCCTGATCGCGGCGGTCGGCCAGCGGCACGCCCAGGTACAGGGCGTGACCCCCGACGGCCGGGCCTACCGCGCCACCGATCCCGAACTGCTCGACTGGGTGCACGGGACAGCGAGCTTCGGTTTTCTTTCGGCCTATCACGCCTTTGTCCGGCCGCTGGACCTGCCCCAGCGGGACCGCTTCTACGCGGAGGGATGCGAGGCCGCGCGCCTGTATGGCGCCACCTCCGCCCCGCGGTCCGAGACCGAGATGCGCGCGCTGCTGGCACGGATGCAGCCGCGGCTGGAGCGCTCGGACAGTCTGGTCGAATTCCTCACGTTGATGCAGCGGGTGCCCTTGCTGCCCGGGCCGCTGCGGTGGCTGCAGGCGCTGCTGATCCGGGCGGCGGTGCAGACCATCCCGGCGGACTTGCGCGCCCACCTCGGGCTGGACGGACCGCGGTGGCGGCTCTCGGCGTGGCAGCGCCAGCTGGTCTGCCTGGCGGGTGCCGCGGCAGACCGCGTCATCCTCGACGCCCATCCCGCCGTGCAGGCCTGCCGCCGCCTCGGCCTGCCGCGGGACCATCTCTACGCCATCCGGCGTATTTCCTGATCCGACCCCGGCCGGGACACTGCGGGCATCCGATCCACCCGCTCACCAGCCCCTTCCGGAGTCAACCTGTCATGAAACTCGTTTCTGCCACCCGCCGCTCGTTTGCCCAGAAGCTCAGCGCCGTCGCCCTCGGCGTCGCCGTGACCACGCTGCCGCTGCTGGCCAACGCAGCCGACACCATCAAGGTCGGCATCCTGCACTCGCTGTCGGGCACGATGGCCATCTCGGAAACCGTCCTCAAGGACGTGGCCCTGATGACCATCGAAGAGATCAATGCCAAGGGCGGCGTGCTCGGCAAGAAGCTCGAACCTGTGGTGGTCGACCCGGCCTCCAACTGGCCGCTGTTCGCCGAAAAGGCCAAGCAGCTGATCGACCAGGACAAGGCGGTCGTCACCTTCGGCTGCTGGACCTCGGTGTCGCGCAAGTCGGTGCTGCCGGTGTTCGAAGAGAAGAACTCGCTGCTGTTCTACCCGGTGCAGTACGAAGGGGAAGAGCTGTCGAAGAACGTGTTCTACACGGGCGCGGCGCCGAACCAGCAGGCCATCCCCGCGGTCGAGTACCTGATGAGCAAGGACGGCGGCTCGGCCAAGCGCTTCGTGCTGCTGGGCACCGACTACGTCTATCCGCGCACGACCAACAAGATCCTGCGCGCCTTCCTGAAGTCCAAGGGCGTCGCCGAGTCGGACATCATCGAGGAGTACACCCCGTTCGGTCACAGCGACTACCAGTCGATCATCGCCAAGATCAAGAAGTTCTCCAGCGAAGGCAAGAAGACCGCCGTCATCTCGACCATCAACGGCGACTCGAACGTGCCCTTCTACAAGGAACTGGGCAACCAGGGCCTGAAGGCGACCGACGTGCCGGTGGTGGCCTTCTCGGTGGGTGAGGAAGAGCTGCGCGGCGTGGACACCAAGCCGCTGGTGGGGCACCTGGCCGCATGGAACTACTTCATGTCGATCAAGAACCCGACCAACACGGCGTTCATCAAGCAGTGGAGCGACTATGCCAAGGCCAAGGGCATCGCCGGCCACAAGGACAAGCCGCTGACCAACGACCCGATGGAAGCCACCTACCTCGGCATCCACATGTGGGCGCAGGCGGTCGAGAAGGCCAAGTCGACCGACACCGACAAGGTGATCGCGGCGATGGCCGGCCAGACCTTCAAGGCCCCGGGCGGCTTCATGTCCACGATGGACAAGGAAAACCACCACCTGCACAAGCCGGTCTTCATCGGCGAGATCAAGGCGGACGGCCAGTTCAACGTGGTGTGGAAGACGCCGGGTCCGGTCGTGGCCGATCCGTGGAGCGACTACATCGCCGAGAACAAGGGCAAGAAGAACGTGCCTGAGAAGAAGTAAGGCTGTTGGCGATGTGCACCCGGTTCCTGCCCCTGTTGTTCAGTGGCCTGCTGTGGTGCGTGGGCGCGGTGCACGCGCTCACGCCGCAACAGGCGCTTTCCCTCTCCACAGGCGAGACCGATGCGCGCATCGCTGCCTTGAACCAGGCGGCGGCCGAGGCCGACCCCGCGCTGGCCGACTTCGTGCGGGCCTTGCTGGACGGCGAAGTCAAGGTCGCCGACGGCAAGGTCTTTGTCGTGCGGGGTGACGCCACCGCGCCCGACACCGCCGAAGACGTCATCAACAACAACCGGATGCGTGGCGCCCTCGAAGCCGCGCTCGGCGCACTGAAACTGGTGTCGCCCGACGTGCAGGTGCGCACCGAGGCGCTGGACGAGCTGCGCAAGCAGTCGCTCGAAGAGGCGCAACTGCCGCTGATCGAGAAAGCCTACGCCGCCGAGACCGACGCGACGCTGAAGGCGCGGCTGGAGCTGATGCGCGCCACCATCCTGATCACCTCGGCCGACCCGGCCAAGCGCCTGGCCGCCGCGCAGTCGCTGGCCGGCAGCAGCGAGCCGGCGGTGAAGAGCCTCATCCAGGAACGCCTGACCCCCGGCGCCGAAACCGACAACGCTGTGCGCGGCGCGTTGATGACCGCGCAGACCGCCGTCGAAGGCAAGCTGGCCTGGGGCGAGCGGCTGGGCGTCGTGTTCACCGGCGCCAGCCTCGGCTCGATCCTGCTGCTGGTCGCCCTCGGCTTGGCGATCACCTACGGCCTGATGGGCGTGATCAACATGGCCCACGGCGAGCTGATGATGATCGGCGCCTACGCGACCTGGCTGGTCCAGAACGCCTTCCGCCAGTACCTGCCCGCCAGCCTGTTCGACTGGTACATCGTGCTGGCGATCCCTGCGTCGTTCGCGGTGGCGGCGCTGGTCGGCGCAGTGCTGGAGCGCACGGTGATCCGCTGGCTCTACGGCCGGCCGCTCGAAACCCTGCTCGCCACCTGGGGCATCTCGCTGGTGCTGATGCAGGGCGTGCGCACGCTGTTCGGCGCGCAGAACGTCGCGGTCGAGAACCCGTCCTGGCTCTCCGGCGGCGTGCAGGTGATGTCCAACCTGATCCTGCCGTACAACCGGCTCGCCATCATCGCCTTCGCTTTCTTCGTGCTGGCCGGCGTGACGCTGATGATCAACCGCACGCGGCTGGGTCTCTTCGTGCGCGGCGTGACGCAGAACCGCCGCATGGCCGCCTGCGTCGGCATCAACACTGCCCGCATCGACACCTACGCCTTCTCGCTCGGCGCCGGCATCGCGGGTCTGGCCGGCTGCGCGCTGAGCCAAGTCGGCAACGTCGGGCCTGACCTGGGGCAGAGCTACATCGTGGACGCCTTCATGGTCGTGGTCACCGGTGGCGTCGGCCAGCTCGCGGGCACGGTCTACGCCGCGCTCGGGCTGGGCATCCTCAACAAGTTCCTCGAAGGCTTTGCCGGCGCGGTGCTGGCCAAGATCATGGTGCTGGTGTGCATCGTGGTCTTCATCCAGAAACGTCCGCAGGGTCTGTTCGCCATGAAGGGCCGGAGTGCAGAGGCATGAGCGCCGTGATGACCAATTCCCTCCTGGGCGCCAAGGGCTGGGCCGCCGTGATGGCCGCGACGGTCACCGTGGTCGTGCTGGTGCCGATCCTGAACCTGCTGGTCCCTGCCGACAGCGCCTTCCACCTCAGTGACTACGCCGTTTCCTTGATCGGCAAGATCATGTGCTACGCCATCTGCGCGCTGGCGATGGACTTGATCTGGGGCTACACCGGCATCCTGAGCCTCGGCCACGGCCTGTTCTTCGCGCTCGGTGGTTACGCGATGGGCATGTACCTGATGCGCCAGATCGGCCGCGACGGCAACTACAAGAGCGACCTGCCGGACTTCATGGTCTTCCTCGACTGGAAGGAATTGCCCTGGGCCTGGACCTTCTCGGACAGCTTCCTGTTCCAGATGGCGCTGGTCGTGCTGGTGCCGGGGCTGCTGGCGCTGGTGTTCGGCTTCTTCGCCTTCCGCAGCCGCATCAAGGGCGTGTACTTCTCGATCATCACGCAGGCGATGACCTTCGCCGCGATGCTGCTGTTCTTCCGCAACGAGACCGGCTTCGGCGGCAACAACGGCTTCACCGACTTCAAGCGCATCCTGAACATCCCGCTCGCGCAGCCGTCGACCCGCATGACGCTGTTCGTGCTGACGGGCCTGACGCTGATCGGTTTCTACCTGCTGGCGCGCTGGATCGTCGGCAGCAAGTACGGCCGCGTGCTGCAGGCCATCCGCGACGCCGAGACCCGCGTGATGTTCACCGGCTACGACCCGATCGCCTACAAGCTGAGCATCTGGACCTTCAGCGCGGTGATGTGCGGCGTGGCGGGCGCGCTCTACGTGCCGCAGGTCGGCATCATCAACCCGGGTGAAATGAGCGCGGCGGCCTCGATCGAGATCGCGATCTGGACGGCGGTCGGCGGGCGCGGCACCTTGATCGGCCCGATCCTCGGCGCGTTCTTCGTCAACGGCGCCAAGAGCTGGTTCACGCAGGTCTTCCCCGAGTTCTGGCTGTACTTCCTCGGCGCGCTGTTCATCGCGGTGACGCTGTTCCTGCCGCGCGGCATCGTCGGCCTGTTCGACAAGTTCTCGTCCGCTGCGGCCAAGGGTGACAAGAAGGAGAAGCGCGCATGACGCCCGACCTGATGGAATCGATGTCCGAGCTGCGCGCGCGCCACGAAGCGCGGGTGGCGCAGACGCAGGGCGAGTCCGGCGACCGCGCCGCGGCGTTCGGGCGGCTGCTCAAGGGCGGCGAGCCGGACTTCACCCACGGCGTCGCGCTCTACCTCGACGACATCACCGTGAGCTTCGACGGATTCAAGGCGCTGAACGCGCTGAGCCTGACGATCAACGTCGGCGAGCTGCGCTGCATCATCGGCCCGAACGGCGCCGGCAAGACGACCATGATGGACGTCATCACTGGCAAGACCCGGCCGGACGCGGGCAAGGCCTCGTTCGGCTCGACCATCGACCTGCTGCGCCTGCGCGAGAACGAGATCGCGCAGATCGGCATCGGCCGCAAGTTCCAGAAGCCCACCGTCTACGAGCAGCTCAGCGTGTTCGAGAACCTGGAGCTGGCGCTGAAGGCCGACCGCCGCGCCCGCGCGAGCCTCTTCCACCGCCTCACCGGCACCCAGCTCGACCGCATTGGCGAGATCCTGGCGCTCATCCACCTGAAGGACGACGCGCAGCGCACCGCCGGTCTCCTCTCGCACGGGCAGAAGCAGTGGCTGGAGATCGGCATGCTGCTGATGCAAGACCCGAAGCTGCTGCTACTCGACGAGCCGGTCGCTGGCATGACCGACGAGGAAACCGAGCGCACCGCGGAGCTGTTCCTGTCGCTCGAAGGCCAGCACTCGCTGGTGGTGGTCGAGCACGACATGAAGTTCGTCGACCAGCTCACCGAAGGGCGCAAGACCGTCACCGTGCTGCATGAAGGCAGTGTGCTGGCGGAGGGGAAGCTGTCTGAGGTGCAGGCCAACGAGAAGGTGGTCGAGGTCTACCTCGGCCGCTGAAGAGAAGAAGGGAAGAAGGGTCGACACCATGCTCAAGGTCCAAGGTCTGAACCAGTATTACGGCGGCTCGCACATCCTGCGCGGGCTGGATTTCGAGGCGAAACTCGGCGAGGTGACCGTCATCCTCGGCCGCAACGGCGTGGGCAAGACGACGCTGCTGAAGAGCCTGATGGGCGTCGTGCCGATCAAGACCGGCACCATCGCGCTCGACGGCGCGGACATCTCGAAGGACACGCCCTACGACCGTGTGCGCAAGGGCCTCGGTTACGTGCCGCAGGGCCGCGAGATCTTCGGCCGGCTCACGGTCGAGGACAACCTGCTGATGGGGCTGGCGTACAAGAAAGCCAGCGAGCCGATCCCGGCCGAGCTGTTCGAGCTGTTTCCGGTGCTCAAGCAGATGATCCACCGCCGCGGGGGCGACCTGTCGGGCGGGCAGCAGCAGCAGTTGGCCATTGCCCGCGCGCTGGCGGCGGGGCCGAAGCTGCTGGTCCTGGACGAGCCGACCGAAGGCATCCAGCCCAGCATCATCAAGGACATCGGCCGCGTGATCCGCATGCTCGCCGACCGCGGGAACATGGCGATCGTGCTGGTGGAGCAGTTCTATGACTTCGCCGCGGAGCTGGCGGATCAGTACCTCGTGATGGAGCGGGGGGAGATCATTCAGCGGGGGCGTGGGAAGGACATGGAGGTGGAGGGGGTTCGGCGCTTGATGTCGATCTGAGGCCAGCACCTCAACGCTTTGGAGTCACACCACCCTTGCGCAGCATCTTGGCCGCGACGCGGTAGATGTCCGGGATGTTGATTCGACCGTTCGCCCGGCGTTCCGCCACCCCGATGCGTAGCAGCGCCTTGAGAATCGCGGCCGGCTGCGGATTGTCTGTCTCACTCAGCTCAATCGGCTCCAGAAACCGGCCATTCGAATGCGAGATGGCGCCAAGCGTTCGGGCCTCATTCCATCGGGTGAATAACTCGCCTTCTCCGCAAGGTACCTGCTGGTCAGCCAGCGGGGAGATAACTTCTTCGATCCAGCCGTAATCTTCTTTCAGTTGCTGAAGACGCAGCTCGGATGCGCCCTGTATACCGGCACGCAGTCCGCTGGGATTGAGTGCGCGTCTGGATTGAGAAGCGTCTCGGTGTCGAGCGGCTTGGCGGACAGCTTCGAGGAATGTGCGGGGGCTGACACGTCCATGTGCATCGGCGAGGTGTTTGGGTAGCCAAGTGTAGGTACGCCCTTTTTCCTTGTTCGCCCCCATGAATTCTCCGGCCATTTCCGAAAATACCTTGGCTTGTATGCCAGTGTCATCTTTCAAGGAAGAGGGCAGAGTCGGCTGATGGTCCTGCGGGAGAACGATGGAACAAGCCTCTCGCACCATGTCGGAAAATAGGGGGGCCGCTTGGACATCGTTTGCCAATAGCGTGTAGAGCAAGCCATACAGATCTCGTTCCTCCCAAGTCAGATCGACGCGAGACCCTGGGCTCAGGAGTTTCGATGCATCAGGAAATGCACCGATGCCTGTGTCGTCCGCCTGATCGACCCGCAAAAATATCTTGGGTTTGATGGATCGGTAGGTCCGCATGGCCAGCGTGACCTGAAGCAGTGCCCGTGTGCGTTCACGGATCTGGCGCCAGTCCTGCCCCAAGTGATCTAGCGCATCGAACAGCACGACGACACGCCTGTTCGCCTGGCGCAGCGTCTCGTCCGCTTGGCGGAGCAAACTTTGCGTTCTGGCTGCATCGGCGCTGACCCAGGTGACAAGCCCATCGGGTCCTCGCAGCTTGGTGGGTACCTGCAGATCGACATGGGCTGCCACGCTGCGCAGCACGACTGCACGCCACACCTTTTCTGGTGGGTGGCCATCGGTGTTGATCAGATCGTCCAGTTCCTCCCGACTGGGGGCGCCATGGTGGTCGCTGTCCCCACCGGCGAAACCAAGCGAGACATCACACCGTTCCAGTTGCAGACGTGGATAGCTACCGGCCACAAAATGTCGGGTCGTCGTGTCCAGCAAGGTGGCCGACCAGAAACTCTTGCCGGTGCCTCTTCCACCCACCACGACAGGCCGTTCAGGATCAAGCGCCGCTTCGTGGCCTTCTGGCGCATAGATCTGGCTCAGTGTCGGTGGCACCGTTGCAGAACTGCTGGGGGCGGGCTCCAGATGGCCCAAGGTCGTGCGCAGCGTGGCAACAGGATCGATCATTGTCTGAATCATGGTCGGAATTGTTGCAGTAGTGCGCCATACGTCCGCGCATACAGGTCAGGCATCAGTTCAGATGGTTTTGCCAGCGGATTGAATTCCACGTAGTTGGAATCTCGCAATACCGGCCACGCATGGTGCGGTGCCTCGGGATCGTCCACCGAATATTCCGGCAAGGTCACGGTGTCAGCTTGGCTGTCATCCAGAGGAAGATCCTTGTAAATCCACTCCTGAAAAATCGCGTGCGCGCGGTCCCGGAACACTTGCTGCTCCTCGGCGTTCGCCGATGCCTTGGCATGCACCATGTGGAATCGATCGAGCCAGTCATCGTCAGCGGGTCGGTCGAAACGGGCCAGGTGCGCTAGCAGGTACCGATAACCGGCAAAGGTCTGGGGCGTGTTCTCGCCGAACAAGAGCACCTGCGCCTCCAGCCCGAGCAACGCTGCAGCCGTGGATTCATTGAGTCCTGCCCGCGCATCGATCAGCACGACGTCGTAACGCTTGAGGCTGGTCAGGCGATCCGTGAGCTGGCGTGTTCGGTCGAGAAAGCTGAGGGTTCGGCCTTCCTCGTCGAAGCTCTCCAGGTAAGCCCTGGCGATTTTCGCCAACACATTGGCGGGATGCCGCTGCGCCAGTGTGCCTACGGCTGGTACCACATCGATCAGCCCCTGTCCTTTGCCGAAGGGGCTGGCCGACATCATGTCGAGCAGAAACTCGTCGTCCAGTGTTCCGACATGGCTTTCTACATGCGCATCCAGCAGACCGTAGCGCGGCAATTCCTCGGGTACCAACAGCATGTGGCCCAGTCCAGGCGCTTCCAGATCCAGATCGATCACCAGCACCTTGCGGCCCTGCCTCGCTAGTTCAGTCGCGCTGACGGCCAGCGCCGTGCTGCGACCAACACCGCCCTTGATGCTGAAAAACACATGACGCGACGGGTGTGCTGTCGTGATCCGACCGACTGGGGCATGGAGCCAATCCTGACCAACGATGCGTTGCTCCAGAACGCTGACCCGCAGCGTGGCGCCACCCTCCAGCGCGATCTGTTCGCTGTAACCACGGGCCTGTTGGCGCAGACTGGTCAAGCCGGGTTGTGTGGGAAGCAGAATCGCCGAATGGGTGCGTGCATAGCGGCCGATGGCGGTTTCGGCAGCCGTTTGCGCGGCGGCTGTCTGTGCTTCCTGCATGGACACGGCACTGATGAAGGCCAGTTGCCCATTGGCATTGCGAAGAAACTGACCGGTTTGCACGGCGTCAGTGCCGAGTACGCCGACCAGCGCCTGGGCGAGTCTGGGCAGACTGTCGTCGAAGCGGGGCGTGTCCTGGGTCACAGCATCAACCCCATGGCTTCATCGGCGTGCGTTCTCCACCGGGCGGTCTGTGCCGGGCTCACTGTTCCCGTCGTGGCGTAGCGCATTTCAATGCTCCAGTGCTGGAGGTAGTTGTCTCGTTGCATCAGCCCGCGCAGCGGTGCGGCACTGCGGCCACTCAAGGCATCCAGAACCAGCGGTCTGAGGTCCGGCCAATGTTTCCAGTAAGCGGGGTGATCGGTCAGCACGCTGTGGTGGCGCTGCAGTTGGTGCTTGACCGCACATTCGGCGGCCAGACCGAAGTGATAGGCCGCATTGTCCAGACGAGATTCGTCTTGCAGCTTGCAGCCATCCACGAAGTGACGGTTGGCTGCACTGCCCATGTCCGCTGTATACGCCACGATCTGCCGATGCCTTGTTGGTGCGATGACGGTGATTACATCACTTGGCCGCTCGGCAGGCGTCACTCCCGCCACACCTCGTCCGCCAGCGTCCCCTGGTTCAGCTCCGCCCGCAGCGACGCCCACGCCGGCAGCACCCGGTCCAGCAGCGCCCTGAAGCGCTCGTCGTGCCGCCGCTCGACGAGGTGCGCGAGTTCATGCACGACGACGTACTCGATGCACGCTGGCCGGTGCCGCGCCAGGTCGAGGTTCAGCCAGATGCGGCCGGTCGCGGGCGTGCAACTGCCCCATTTTGTTTTCATCCGCTTCACGCCCCAGGCGCCGACCGTGACGCCCAGCACCGGCGCCCAGCGCGCCAGCAGCTCGGGCACCAGCCGCTTCATCTCGGCGCGGCTCCACTCCTGCAGCACCCGCGCACGCCGGTCCCGGTCCATGCCGGGGCGCACCTGCAGCCGCAGCGTCGTCAGCCCGACGCGCTCGACCTTGGGCGGCGCGTCCACCTCGACCACGCGCAGCCGACGCCGCTGGCCGAACACCTGGTGGCTCTCGCCGCTGACCATCTCGCGCCGTGATTCGCGTGGTTGCGCCGCAAACCGCGCCTGTTGCCGGCGGATCCAGCCCAGCCGCTGCACGACCGCGAGCCGCACCGCCTCGTCGTCCACCGCCAGCGGCGCCGCCACGCGCACGCGCCCGTCCGGCGGGTAGACACCGAGGTGCAGGTGCTTGATCCGCTGGCGGGCGATCTCGACGCGCAGGCCGCTGATGTCGAGGTGGTGGGTCTGCGATGGAGAAGAAGGCGAGGGCGAGGGCATCGGTGATCAGTATTCGGGCTGGTTCCGGACCAGCTCAAGGATACGGTCCGCCCGTGCATCCAGTTCTTCCTGCGCGCCGCTGCCTTCCGCTGCGATCAGCACGCCCGGCGCACCCAAGGCCAGCTTGATCGCCGTGCGCAGCTTGCGCGTCTTCATCTTCGCGTTGACCGTGCGCCAGTCGTCCTCCCGGTGTGTCACCACGGCGTGGTGGACGCTGAGCGCGAGCGGCTGGTTCTGGTCGAGGTTGTCGAACAGCGCCTGTTTGCCGGGTGTGTCGATAGCGCGCGGGTAGGCCGCGCCGGAGGAGGGCGACTGCACCTGCCGCGCCAGCGCGCTGGCCTGCTGGAGAAATTCGGCGTAGTCGATCGCCTGTTCCCGCCGCTGCGCGATCAGCGCGTCCAGCAGCGCCGACATGCGCTCGTAGTATTTCGGGTTGACCGGCGACTCGTCGATGATGACCCGGCGCACGTTGTTCTCGATCGTTTCGGCGACCGACTCGGTGCTGGTGCGCAACCCGTCCGGCAGCGCCTCGACCGCTTCGGGGCCGCGCGTGGCGAGCATCTGCACCAGCGTCAGGTCGTCGAAGGCCGAGAGCTTCTCGCTGTCGCCCGCCTGCACGTAGGTGTCGATCAGGTGGCGCATCGCCGGTTCGTAGGCCTTCAGGTCGATGTAGTCGCCGCTGCGGATCTTCACCGCGCTGCGCACCGCCTCGAACTGCGTCACCTCGGCTTTCAGCGCCTTCACCTCGTCGGGCGTGAGGCCGGCTTCCGCGAAATCACCCGCGAGGTTCGCGTAGGCGCGCACCAGCGCCGCGGTCAGCTTGTAGAGCGCCAGCCGCTGGCCTTCCCGTGCCTTGAGTTCCGCCGCGTCTCCCGCTGCCGTGCCGCAGAAAAAGCGCAGGTAGGTTTCCATCGTGCGCGGCGTCTCGACTGGCTCGCACAGCGCCCGCACCGATTCGAGCACCTCGTCCAGCCGCTCGCGGGCTTTGTCGATGCGGCTGGTGATGAGGCCGGCGATGTCGGTGGCGTCGTAGCCGTCGAGCGCGCCGCGGGTGTAGTCCTGGATCGCGCCCTCGACGCGCTCGAACAGGTGCTTGTAGTCGACGATGCAGCCTACCTCCTTGTCGTCGCCGTCCAGCCGGTTGACGCGGCAGATCGCCTGGAACAGGCCGTGGTCGCGCATCGGCTTGTCGATGTAGAGGTAAGTCGCGGGCGGTGCGTCGAAGCCGGTCAGCAGCTTGTCCACGACGATCAGCAGTTGCATCTGCGCCGGCTCGTCGATGAAGCGCTGTTTCACCTCGGTCTCGAAGTCGTCGATGCGCTGCACGGCTTCGTCGGGCGGCAGCTTGAACCAGTCGGCCAGCATCCGGCGGTAGGTCTCGTATTTCTGCAGCGCGTCCGTCACGCCCTCGCCGGTCGCTTCGCCCTTCACGTCCGCCACCTTCGGCACGTAGGAGCTGACCACCGCGCAGCGCCCTGCCAGCGGCGTGCGCGCAAACAGGTCGTGGTAACGGCACGCCTCGTACACGCTGCCCGCCACCAGCATCGCGTTGCCGCGCCCGCTCTTCAGGCGGTCGCGGGTGGCCATGTCGAGCAGGATGTCGGCCACGATCTGCTCCAGCCGGCTGCGGCTCGACAGCAGCGTCTGCATCGTGCCCCAGCGCGCCTTGAGCTGCGCCTTGGCGAGGTCGGTCAGCGCGGCGGTGTGGGCCTCGAACCAGTCGTCGATCTTGCGCTGCGAGGTGATGCGCTGGTCGATGTCGCGCGCTTCGTAGCGCAGGTCGAGCACCACGCGGTCGCGCACCGCCTCGTTGAACTTGTAGGTGTGGAGGTAGCCGCCGAAGACCTCGATGCTGCGCTGCTTGTCGCTCTTGAGCAGCGGTGTGCCGGTGAAGCCGATGAAGACCGCGTCGGGCAGGATGGCCTTCATCGCGTCGTGCAGTAGGCCGGACTGGGTGCGGTGGCATTCGTCCACGAAGACGTGGAGCCGGCCCCGCGCCTGGAAGCCTGGGGGCAGCGCCTTGCGGATCGCTTCGACAAACCCGGCCACGTCGCCCGCATCGCCGCCGTCGTGTTCGTCGCGCGCGGTTTTCCGGCTGACGCCGCCGAACTTGTGGACCAGCGAGCCGATCAGCCACGGCCGGTCGTCGCCCAGCACGCGCACGAGATCGGCGCCGTCGCGGGTGCGGTGGAGCTGTTCCTGCACGCCGTGGAAGACCTTTTCGATCTGGGCGTCGAGTTCGGTGCGGTCGGTGATGATGAGGACGCGGGCGTCGGCGATGTGTTCGCGGATCCATTTGGCCAGCCACACCATCGTCAGGCTTTTTCCCGAACCCTGGGTGTGCCAGAGGATGCCGCCCTCGCGGCGCTGCAGGTGGGTCTGGGCGGCGCGCACGCCGAAATACTGGTTGTGGCGACAGAGTTTCTTGCGCCCGCTGTCGAACACCACGAAGTCGTGGACCAGCTCCAGCAGCCGCGCCTTGGTGCAGAGCCAGCCGAGGTGCTGGTCGAGCGGGCTGCGCGGGTCGTCGGCGAGGTCGGCGCCGTCTTCGCGCCAGGTCAGGTAATGGCGCTCGGGCGTGCCGATGGTGCCGTAGCGCAGGCCCTCGGTGTCGCTGCCGGCCATGACGAACTGCAGCGTCGAGAAGAAGCCTTCGATGAACTCGGGTTTCTGGTTGTCGAGGTTCTGGCGGATGCCTTCGGACACCGAGACGGTGGAGCGTTTCAGCTCGATCACGGCGAGGGCGATGCCGTTGACGTACAGCACGAGGTCGGGGCGCTTGGTGTGGGCGCGCGGGTCGTGCGGCTTGACGGTGACTTCCTCGGCGATGCCGAAGTGGTTGCGCTCGGGGTGTTTCCAGTCGATCAGCCAGACATCGCGGGTCTGCTCGCCCGCGTCGGGGCGCACCTTGACGCCGTAGCGCAGCAACTCGTACACGGCGCGGTTGCGGTCGTGCAGGCGCTGGACGCGGTCGTTGGCGGTTTGTTCCAGGTGGAATATCGCGCGGTTGGCGAGTGCGGCGTCCACGCCTTGCGCCAAGAGAAAAGCCCGCAGCAGGGCGGGCTCGATGTTGCGGTTGTCGGGACGGTCGGACCAGTGGCCGAGGTAGGTGTAGCCGAGGGACTTGATGAAGAGGCGGGTCACTCGGGCTTGGGTGGCGGATTCTTTGAGGTCGATTGTTGACATGGACTGGTTCCCTGGGACTCGCACGCTAGGGCGCAAGCGTAGTTGAGCAGTGGGCGCCAGACCAAGGCAGACAGGAATTCCACCGTCAGCACCGATCTACGTGTGAATCATGTCGCGAATCACTGGGTCATCTTCCAGTAACGCCCATTCTGCACGGGCGAGATATTGGGCCTTTCACGAGGGGAACGGTTGTCGGTGATCAGCCTATACATGTCGAGCAGCACGTCGATTTCTTCGGCCACGTAGGAGTGGCCGAGCAGGCTCAAGTCGGCGGAACTGACATCAATGGTGTCCATTTTTGGCAAGATCATTGGGGGCGGGAGAAGGCCCGCCCGCGGATAGTCAGACAGCGTTTTCGATGCGCTCAAGGCCCTGTCCTTGGTTGAGGCATAAAGGGTGACTCTGTCCGCGATTTCAGTGTATATGCCAGCGTCCTGTATGAATTCATCGGCATCGACATCGGGCGCAGCCAGAATTATCTGCCCGAAGCGCAGACCTTTTCCGATCGCTGCTTGCATGGAGGGGCGAAGCATGGTTTGCAGTAGAGCATAGTTGCCCATGCTGTGTGCAATGAGGTGTATCTTTTCAGCGCGGGATTCTTTGGATATTTTGATGAGGAATTGTGCCAGCAACTCAGCACTGGTTCTCGCGGCCTGTTGGTCTGCGATATAGGCGGCGGTGCTGCCCTTTGAGGGCCAACTGAATGAGACCATGGCTGGTACTCGGAGTTGATATCCTATGCTCGCGGATCTCTGAATTGCTTCTTCGAATGTGGTCTGAAATCCATGTATGTAGACCACGCAATATTTGTCTGCGCTTCTTTGACTGGATAATTCTGATTGCAGGTTATTGAAAAATTCCGACGAAATCATTGGCAAGGTGTTTCGTATTTTTAGATGAGACTCTGATTGACTGGAAAAAAGATTCGAGATAATATTCTTGGGGGCGAGTGATTTTAGATAGTCTTCGCTGATTTTTACGAAGGCTTTTCCATAGTTTGTGGATTGACCTCTGTCGTTTGTGTATATGGTGTCTCCGTTGGCTTTAGTTGCTGTTTTTCTGGTCGTTCCATACCAAACCGGATAGATGTTGCCTAAAGGCATTAACACTGGAGGTGATGGAGCAGGGGCAGGTGATGCCGATGGGTATGGCATTGATGTAGGTGCAGGTGCAGGTGCAGGTGCAGGTGCAGGTGCAGGTGCAGGTGCAGGTGCAGGTGCAGGTGCAGGTGCAGGTGCAGGTGCAGGTGCAGGTGCAGGTGCAGGTGCAGGTGCAGGTGCAGTAGGTCTGGTTTCTATAGGTGCAGGAGGTGCTATGTCATTATTTGATGCGCAGCCAAATAAAATAAGAGATATTAATGCAGATGACGTACTTATAATGTAGTTTTTCATAATTTGTCTGCTGCTGATGGTTAATATTGAACAGTCAGATATAATCCGTACTGTGAAGTTTTCTCGAAAGCAGGTGCAGTAGCTCCATAATCTCGCTTGAAATCGAAGTAAGTATGGTCGTTCATCGGAATACGTATAGTCAATGCCGCATAGTTATAGCTAATTTTTTCTGAGAAATCTCGCGTGGCGTTGGCCTCAATCAGAATGCGCCACTTCGCTAAATCTGTCCCAAGTGCATCCAACAGTGTACCCGCCACACCAGTCGCAGGCTTAATCCCGAAGCACTTACCTATTTCGAAAGCTGACTTCACTTCGACCTTGATACGCCTGAGTGAGGAATTGAAACCGACTGCTGGATTTTCGCGAGTTCTATGACCCAGTTGACCAATTACACCAACTATTGGGTTGCCGCCAAGCTTGAAGCAAGACGGGTCACTGGATCCCTTGAACGGTACATATCCGGCTTCAAAAAGATAGTCACGGTTTTGGAAGCTGCGGTCAGCGTCAAGCCCTAGCGTGACGGGAATTGTGTGTATCCACGCTGCAGACGGAGTTGCTCGTACCCCGTCCACAACAACGTCTTCTTGCGTAGGTGAGAACCTCACCGCGCCATAACGAACCGCCAAGCCGCCAAGCGTGCCTTTGTCTGTCACATCAAGGTCAATGTTGCGCTTGATGACATAAAAAGAAGATCCATTGGCGCTGACAAGCGCATCTTCCAACTCGTTTCGATTCGCATATTTGACAAGTGCGCGAACAGTTGCCGCCTCTGCACGCTCTTTGACGGAACCCAACGAAAGCGTCAGAGGCTTAGCTGCTTCTTGAGCGGGGCATATGTCAAAAATTGCAAGTGTAGCCAGAGTGAATATAATGTATTTCATTTTTCACCTCAACCTGAAATTTTTGGTGCTAAAGACGAAATGTTCTCATCAATCCAGGATTCTGGCCATTTTTTGTCATGCCCTCCATTGCGCACGATGTCTCGTCGCGAGAGTGCCTTGAACAGTGTTCGAGAACTAATTCCAGCAATATCAAGGTCACTGAGGGTATCTTTGAATATGGTCTCATCAGTGACTAATGTATTGTTCGTGCTCAGGTTCCTCAGATGAAATCTCAGAATAATCTTTACCTTGTGAGTTGTAAGTCCTGTTTCCCCAGAGGAGCTTTCTGCAGCCTCCCCCGATTGTGTTGCGGTTGCTGGCTGAATTGTGTTTCCACCTGCGAGTTGCTTTGAGGATGGGGTCTTTAAAACAGATTTTGTCATCATGCGCTCCAGTTTTTGGTTGTTGGGTTATGGGGTCAAATCCTTGATGAATTGAATGCTTTTGTTCGCAAGTTTCTTTTGTCTTTGTCGGATTGATTTCTGGATAGAAAAGTTATTGACTTTCTCCGCCACGAATTGCTCTGGATGCCAAAATAAATTCTGAGGAAAACAGAAGGCCAGAGCACTCGTCTTGATCTTGAGCCGAGAGCGAAAGGCCGTCATCCTTAATTTGTAGGATGAACAGCCGCTTCACGCCTCACTGCAGTGCGCTTTGACCGCAAGTCAACGCCATCTCAACGTTCGATCTGAAATGATGAATTTGTGAACTTCGGCACGCTTGTAGCGTGACGTTGTTCACGAAAAGTGCCGACTGGTGGCGGTGGGAGCAAGCCAATCCCGCCAGCTTGGGCGGGGTTCAGTTCATCATCGAGGGATTTTTTGATCCAGATCCATGCATTCACATGGTGGAATCTTGCGGCGAGCGAGTGACGCCGCGTGGTGCGCCAAGCCGGTGCATTCCGGCCTGGCGGGTAGTTTGGTCAGATCAATCGAACCCGGCCGCTCAATAGCTCTTGCATCATCCCTTGCTTGATGAGGCGGGTTTTTTCTTGGCGGGCTTCGAGGGCGGTGATCTCGGTGTCCATGTCGAATAGAACCGCGGCGATGGCGGTCTGTTCTGCTGCCCTGGGGGTGCGAATTTCTTTGTTCAGAATGTCGCTGCGAGAGATACCAGGAATCAAGCCAGTCGCTGCGGCCCCGATTATGGACGCATCTTGTTGAAGAAGCTGGTGTATGAATTGGGTACACCAGTCAGACTCGACTCTGATGGCCATAAGTTGGCGACTGATGCAATAGGTGCCGTCTGACATGACCATTGTGCCGACACCTGAGCCTTTGACTGTAATCAGTATGTCGTCGGCTTGACAGAGAGTTGTCGGGCTTGTGGTGAATTTGCTGTGCTGAATTTTTCCATCTTGGAAGTCAGATGGGCCCGTAATGTATGGGCATCCTATTTCGTCAGTGTTGCAGTGCTCGGCTAGCACATGCTGTCCTGAGAGTAGGCTGATTCCATCGCGGAGTTTCTGTGTGCGCCAAACGTCAGAAAACCCCGGCAACCTCCGCCTCCCCGTCAACAACTCCTGCATCGCCGCCTGCTTGATATCCCGCTTCTTGGCGATGAGTTGGTCGAGCTTGGCGAGCAGGGCGTCCGTGTCCGACAGGGCGGAAGCAATGGCGCGTTGTTCGTCCAGCGGCGGTACGGGCATTGGCAGCGCGGCAAAACGACCTGTACCCAAGTGCGCAATGGAGGTTGTTTGCGATGCGATGGCAGCGAATGTTCCAAGCCGAAGAAAATTCTGAAAAGTGTATTGAGCAAACTCCGGCAGTACATCCGAATTCGCTCGGTATCGAATCAGCGTGTTCTGAAAGCAGCAGTCCGGCGGATCGCCGCGATAGATCGCACTCCGTCCGACAAGTTCAAGGCTTTGGCCTTCATTGAGAAGAATGTCGCCCGGCGCAAGAAGAAAACGCTTACTTTCCTCCTCGCTGAAAGGCATTTCAAATACATCGCTGGAATCTATGTATCCATCAAATACGTTGGCAACTCGAAGATATTTCTGTGGGGAACCCGTGGCGTGCGGCGATCTTTGGCGTCCACCAAGGACTTGTCCCGTTTTGCCAATAGGTATTTGTGGCCAGTTGCTGGCTGTATTTGAATTATTCATTGCTGAGCTGAGCAGATATTTTTGAGATGGGCATCAACCCGGGTCGAAAGATTATCTAAATCGGTGAGTAAATCCGGCAACGGAACTGCATACCGCTCCCCCAACTCCCGCACCCGCCCCGTCAACCCCTGCGACACCCGATCCAGCTCCGACTGCACATCCGCCGCCAGCCGCGTCATCCACTTGTCATCGATCACCAGCGCCCGGATCTCGTTGTCGGTCAGCGCCGCGTATTGACGGGCGGCCTTCGTCTCCAGCGCCTTGCGGGCGTCCTTGATGCGCCGCCCCGCATCGGCTTCCTGGTCGTTCAGCACCAGCCATGCCTCCAACTGCACCCGCTCGTCCGCCGCCCCCGGATCGCCCTTGACCGCCTTCAGCCGCGCCTTGACGCTCAATGCCGTCAGCTTGCCCTTGTCCGTGCGCGCCTCGGCCCCGAGCAGCCCGTCCTCGCCGCCGTGTTCCTCTTTCAGTTCCTCCAGCAGCCGCGTGAACCCGTCGCGCACCGTCTCCAGCTCCGCCACCCACGCCGCGTCCGCCGCGAAATAACGCGCCACCACCAGCGCCATCGGGATCAGGTCCGTGTTCGGCTCCATCCGCCCCGCCGTCGCCCACGGCCGCTGCGCCCGCCAGCCGTCCTGGACGATCTGCGACACGTCGTCCTGCATCACCTCGTCCCAGTAATCCATCAGGTGCTGGTACACGTCATAGGCGTCGATCAGCGGCGCCCCCTCGAACCGCGCCAGGATCGACTCCCCCAACGCCCGCACCAGCGCCCGCGCCGCATCCCCCACCGCCAGCGCCCGCAGCCCCGCCGTGCTCTCCTCGCGCCACGCCGCAAACCGCCCGCTCACGGTCGCATTGAACGCCGTGAACTCCGCATGGCCGAAGATCGCCGCCCGGATCTCCGCCGCCGGCACCTTCAGCCGCACATGCCCCGGTCGCCCCGCCAGATCCTCGAACAAGGCCGCCCGCACCCCCGGAAACACCGCCCAGTAACGCTGCAGCGCGTCGATGTCCCGCCGCGGAATGCCGCCGCGCAGGTGCGCCTCGATGTCCTGCAGATCCTCCGGCTCGCTGCCGTCGATGTAGCGCGGGATGTTCAGGTTCCAGTCGTTGGCCTCGATCTCCGCCAGCGGCACCCGGCGCGCATACCGCTCCGCCTCGCCCTGGCGCGTCACCACGTCCACGATGCGGTGGATGTCCTGCGCCCGCAGCCGGTTCTTGTTGCCGTCCTTGCGGAAGCCCCGGCTCGCATCGACCACGAACACGCTGTCCCGCGTCGCTGCCTGCGACTTGTCCAGCACGAGGATGCAGGCCGGGATGCCAGTGCCGTAGAACAGGTTCGCCGGCAACCCGATCAGCGTCTGGATGAAGCCCTGTTTCAGCAGCCGCTGCCGGATCAGCCCCTCCGCGCCACCCCGGAACAGCACCCCGTGCGGCAGGATCACCGCCGCCCGCCCGGTGCTCTTCAACACCTTCAGGATGTGCAGCAGGAAAGCGTAGTCGCCGTTCTTCTCCGGCGGCACGCCATACACGAAGCGGCCGAACTCGTCGTCCTGCGGCTGCAGCCCGTTGCTCCACGCCTTGCTGGAGAAGGGCGGATTGGCCACCACGTAATCGAAGGTCTTCAACTGCCCCGCCGCGTCGCGGAACTGCGGCGACGACAGCGTGTTGCCCTTCTCGATCGCGCCCGTGGTGCAGTCGTGCAGGATCATGTTCATCTTGGCCAGCGCGCTGGTGGCGTTGTCCATCTCCTGCCCGTAGAGCGTCAGCCCGTTCGGCGCCTCGGCCGCCACCTTCAGCAACAGCGAGCCGGAGCCGCAGGTCGGGTCATGCGCGCTCCTCGACGCCGGCGTGTCCGCCCCGATGCCCAGCAGCCGCGCCATCACCGTCGAGACCTCGGCGGGTGTGTAGAACTGGCCCTTGCTCTTGCCGCTCTCGGTGGCGAAGTGGCGCATCAGGAATTCGTAGGCGTCGCCGAGCAGGTCATCGCCCTCGGCCCGGTTGCCGCTGAAATCCAGCCCCGGCGCGTTGAAGATGCCGATCAGGTTGGAGAGCCGATCGATCATCTCCTTGCCCTTGCCGAGCTTGTCCGGGTCGTTGAAATCCACCAGCGTGATCACGCCCGTCAGGTCGTTTTCCTCGGCCAGCGCGGCGATCGCCTTGTTCAGCTTGTCGCCGATCTCCTTGTCGCCCTTGAGCGCCACCAGATCACTGAAGCGGCTGCCCTCGGGCACGAAGATCTGGCCGTCCGGATCACCCGCATACCGGTCGCTGACGTATTTCATGAACAGCAGCACCAGCACGTAGTCCTTGTACTGGCTGGCGTCCATGCCGCCTCTCAACTCATCACAGCTCTTCCACAGCGATGCATACAGTTCTGATTTCTTGACGGCCATCTGTTCTGGTCTCGGTTGGCTGAACACGCGGGGCGGAGCGTACCTTGCTCCGTGCCCAGCACAGGAATCGCACCTGGTGTCGAATATGATGCCAATCATCATCCATCCAGATGCAGGAGCCCGCCATGAGAACCACCGTCACCCTCGACGACGAGCTGTACGAAAAAGCCCTCGCCATGGCCGATCCCACCATGGACAAGGCCGATCTTTTCCGTGAAGCGGTCAAGACCTTCGTGCGGGTGCAGGCGGCCAAGCGGCTGGCGGCGCTGGGTGGGGCCGTGCCGGACATGCAGGACGTACCGCGCCGCCACGAAGCGCCTGCGGCGTGAGCGTCATGGCCTGCGTGCTCATCGACACGTCCGTCTGGGTGGACCACTTTCGCCACCACAACGGCGCGCTGGTCGCCCTGCTCGGCCTGGACATGGCCTGGACACACCCGATGGTGGTGGCCGAACTGGCTTGCGGAACACCACCTGCACCACGCCAACAGACACTCGACGACATTGGGCAGCTCCAGCCCGTTCGGCAGGCCACGCTGTCCGAGGTGATGGCGCTGATCGAGCGCGAGCGCTTGTACGGGCTGGGATGCGGGCTGGTGGATCTGGTGCTGCTCGCCTCGACTTGCATCACGCCGGGGGCCACGCTGTGGACGCTGGACAAGCGACTGGCCGGGTTGGCTGCACGGATGGGCGTCTGCTACGGGCCTGCTGCGCATTAGCCGCTGTCGCACCCCAAGCCCCCCCGCCCCCCGTCATCCTCGCGAATGCGAGGATCCACGCCTGCCAAATACGGTCATTTCGATGCGTGGGTGCCCGCTTTCGCGGGCATGACGGGATGGGGTCGCGCAGGCTGTCTGTCAAGTTGGCCGTGACAGGCCACTAGACTCCCCAGATGTCTACGCCCCTCCGCTCTGCCTTGCCCCCCCACATCGCCGTCATCGGCGGCGGCCCCGCCGGCCTCATGGCCTGCGAAACCCTGCTCGCCGGCGGCGCCCGCGTCGAGCTGTACGACGCCATGCCCTCCGTCGGCCGCAAGTTCCTGCTCGCCGGCAAGGGCGGCCTGAACCTCACCCACGCCGAGCCGACCGCCACCTTCCGCGCCCGCTACGCCGAGCGCCAGCCCGAGGTGGCCGCCTGGCTCGACCGGCTCGACGCCGACGGCCTGCGCGCCTGGGCGGGCGAGCTGGGCATCAGCACCTTCGTCGGCAGCTCCGGCAAGGTGTTTCCCGCCGAGATGAAGGCCGCGCCGCTGCTGCGCGCATGGCTGCACCGGCTGCGCGTGGCGGGCCTGACGCTGCACATGCGCCACCGCTGGAACGGCGCAGTCGTGCCGGCCGCCGAGCCCGGCGCCGGCCGCTGGCAACTCGCCTTCGACGCGCCCGCCGGCCCGCAGACCACCACGGTCGACGCCGTCGTGCTCGCCCTCGGCGGCGCGAGCTGGGCGCGGCTCGGCTCGGACGGCGCGTGGCAGCCGTGGCTGGCGGGGCAGGGCGTGGACGTGCGCCCGCTCGCGCCGTCCAACTGCGGCTTCGACATTGCCTGGAGCGAGCACCTCAAGGGCAAGCAGGCCGGCGCGCCGCTCAAGGGCGTGCGCCTGACGTTCACCGACCGCCTCGGCCACCACTTCAGCCGCCTGGGTGAAGCCGTGGTCAGCGCCAACGGCATCGAGGGCAACCTCGTCTATGCGGCGTCCGCCTTGCTGCGCGACGAGATCGCGGCGAACGGCCACGCCGACCTGCACCTCGACCTGCTGCCCGCCAAGGACCTGCCGACGCTCACCACCGCGCTGGCCAAGGGCCGCGGCGCCCGCTCGATGCCCAACCACCTGAAGGAACAGGCGGGGCTGACCGGCGTGAAGGCGGCGCTGCTGCGCGAGGGGCTGGACGCGGCGCAGTGGACCGCGCTGTGTGCCGATCCCGCTGCGCTCGCTGGCCGCATCAAGGCGCTGCCGCTGCGGCTGACCGCACCACGCCCGATCGACGAGGCGATCAGCAGCGCGGGTGGCGTGCGTCTGGAGGCGATGGACGCGGGGCTGATGCTTGCGGCGCTGCCCGGCGTGTTCTGCGCGGGCGAGATGCTGGACTGGGAAGCGCCGACCGGCGGCTACCTGCTGACCGCGTGTTTCGCCAGCGGGCGCGTGGCGGGGCAGGGCGCGCTGGACTGGTGGTCCGCTGCCCGTGCCGCCGCACCGGCTCAGGCCGATTCGTCGCTGTAGACCATCCGCGCCGCGCCGCGCGTCTGCACTTTCCACCACGCCAGCGCGGCGTCGCTCGGGAAGAAGCGCACCGCGTCGCCGAGGTCCACATCCCCCGTGGCCGTCTCGCGCTGGATGCGCAGCCGCACGTTGACGCCTTGCGGGCGCGCTTCTTCGCCGAACTCCGAGGGCGGGGCCGGGCGCGCCGGGTGCTCGGCCAGCAGCGCCTCGAACGCCGGCAGCGTGTCCGTCACCGGGACGAGCAGGTGCCGCGCCCGCTGGCTGCGCGCCGTGGCGAGGTCGGTGATCTGCTGCACGTTGAAGCGCAGGCCGCCGCTGAAGCGGTCGTTCTGCACCTTGCCGGTGAGGATGAGCAGCTCGTCGTCCTTGAGCTGCGCCAGGTGGGCGTTGAGCAGCTCTTCGGCCACCACCGATTCGATCGACCCCGTCTTGTCGTCGAACTTGAAGATCGCCGCCTTGCCGCGCTGGCCATTGACGATGCGCAGCTCGGCGACGATGCCGGCCAGGGTCTGCGGTTCGCGGCTGTCCTGCGCGTCGCCGATGCAGCGGCGGGCGAACTGGCGCACCTCGGCTTCGACCTGGTCGAACAGGTGGCCCGAGAAGTAGTAGCCCAGTGCCACCTTCTCGTGCGTGAGCCGGGTCTTCACGTCCCAGGTCTCGACGACGGGGTAGTCCGGCTCGCGGGTCGAGCTGCCGTGGTCATCGTCCGCGCCACCGAAATCGAACAGGCCGACCTGGTCCGCGTGCGCCGCCTGTGAATCGGCGTATTCGAGCGCGAGGCCGACGCTGGCCAGCAGTTGCGCGCGGCCATCCAGCCCGAGCGGGTGCAGCTTGTCGAAGCCGCCGGCCTTGATCAGCGCCTCGATGACCCGCTTGTTGAGGCTCTTGCGGTCGACCCGCGCCGCGAAATCGAACAGCGAGCGGAAGGGCCCGCCCTCGGTGCGCGCCCGGATGATGGCCTCGATCGCGCCCTGGCCCGTGCCCTTCACGGCGCCCAGCCCGTAGCGGATCAGCTTGTTGCCCGCCTTGCCCGGCGCCGGCTCGAAGCGGTAGACGCCGAGGTTGATGTCGGGCGCTTCAAATGCGATCCCGAAATTCTTCATCGCGTCGTCGCGCAACACCCGCAGCTTGTCGGTGTCGTCGAGTTCGATGGTCATGTTGGCCGCGAAGAACTCGGCCGTGTGGTGGACCTTGATCCAGCCCGTGTGGTACGCCAGCAGCGAGTAGGCGGCGGCGTGCGACTTGTTGAAGCCGTAGCCCGCGAACTTCTCCATCAGGTCGAAGACCTCGTCGGCCTTGGCCTCGCTGATGTCCTTCGCGGCCGCGCCCTTGCGGAAGATGGCCCGGTGCTCGGCCATCTCGTCGGCCTTCTTCTTGCCCATCGCGCGGCGCAGCATGTCCGCACCACCCAGCGAGTAGCCGCCCAGCACCTGCGCGGTCTGCATCACCTGTTCCTGGTAGACCATGATCCCGTAGGTCTCGGCGAGCACCTTTTCCACCAGCGGGTGCGGGTACTCGACCACCTCGCGGCCGTGCTTGCGCGCGACGAAGCTCGGGATCAGGTCCATCGGGCCGGGGCGGTACAGGGCGTTCAGCGCGATCAGGTCTTCCAGCCGGCTCGGCTTGGCGTCGCGCAGCATGCGCTGCATCCCGCCCGATTCGAACTGGAACACCGCCTCGGTCAGCCCGTCCGAGAACAGCCGGTAGACCGCGGCGTCGTCGAGCGGGATGGTCTCGAAGGCGAAGTCCTTGCGGTGCTCGTGGCGGGTGACGATGAACTCCTTGGCGAGTTCCAGGATCGTCAGCGTCGCCAGCCCCAGGAAGTCGAACTTCACCAGGCCGATCGCCTCCACGTCGTCCTTGTCGTACTGGCTCACCGCCGAGTCGCTGCCGGGCTGCTGGTACTGCGGACAGAAATCGGTGATCTTGCCGGGGGCGATCAGCACACCGCCTGCGTGCATCCCGATGTTGCGCACCATGCCTTCGACGCGCATGGCCAGGCTCAGCAGCTCGGCGACTTCTTCCTCGTTCTTCTCACGCTCTTCCAGCTCGGGCGCTTCCTTGCGGGCGTAGATGACACCGCTGTCCGGCTCGGCCGGCACACGCGCCAGCGTCACCGACTTGCCCGGCGGGGCGGGGATCAGCTTGGCGATCGAGTCCACATGGCCATAACCCATGCCCAGCACGCGGCCGATGTCGCGCAGCGCGGCCTTGGCGGCCATCGTGCCGAAGGTGGCGATCTGGCTGACGGCGGCGCGGCCGTAGCGGTCCTTGACGTAGTCGATGACGCGGTCGCGGTTGCCCTGGCAGAAGTCGATGTCGAAGTCGGGCATCGACACGCGCTCGGGGTTCAGGAAGCGCTCGAACAGCAGGTTGTATTGCAGCGGGTCGAGGTCGGTGATCGACAGCGCGTAGGCGACCAGCGAGCCAGCGCCGGACCCCCGCCCTGGGCCGACCGGGCAGCCGTTGGCCTTGGCCCAGCGGATGAAGTCCGACACGATCAGGAAGTAGCCGGGGAAGCCCATCTTCAGGATCGTGCCGATCTCGAATTCGAGCCGCTCGACGTAGCGCGGGCGCTCGGCGTCGCGCTGCGCGACCTTGGGGTAGAGCATGGCCAGGCGCTGCTCCAGCCCTTCGAACGACAGCTCGCGGAAGTAGTCGGCCATCGGCATGTGGCTGCCGTCGGCGAGTTCGGGCGTCGGGAAATCAGGCAGTTGCGGCTTGCCGAGCACCAGCGTCAGGCTGCATCGGCGCGCGATCTCGGCCGTGTTCTCCAGCGCACCGGGCAGGTCGGCGAAGAGATCGGCCATCTCCTGCTGCGTCTTGAAATGCTGGTCGCGGCTGAAGCGCTTGACCCGCTTCGGGTTGCCGATCGTGTCGCCTTCGGCCACGCAGACGCGCGCCTCGTGGGCGTCGAAATCGTCGGCTTCCAGGAACTGCACCGGGTGCGTGGCGACCACCGGCAGCTTGAGCTTCGCGGCCAGCGGCACCGTGGCGCGCACATTGGCTTCGTGGCCCGGCAACTGGGCGCGCTGCACCTCCAGGTAGAAGCGCGTCGGGAACATCGCCGCCAGCCGCTTCGCCAGATCGCGCGCCCGGGGCAGATCCCCCATCGCCAGCGCCTGCCCCACGCAGCCCATCACGCCGCCGGACAGCACGATCAGGCCTTCGCCCAATTCCTCCAGCCAGGCCCACTTCACCCAGGCCTGGTTGTTGCGCTGCACATTGGTGATCCAGGCCCTTGAGAGCAGCTCGCACAGGTTCAGGTAACCCTGCCGGTGTTGCACCAGCACCAGCAGGCGGGACGGGGGCCGCGCGTCGCCCGCGGTGGCCGGGCCTTCGGGTTCGAGCCAGAGGTCGGCGCCGAGCAGCGGCTGCACGCCCTTCTTGCGGGCGGCGTTGTAGAACTTGATGGCGCCGAAGAGATTCGACAGGTCGGTGATGGCCATGGCGGCCTGGCCGTCCTTGGCTGCGGCCTTGACCGCGTCATCGATCCGCAGGGTGCCATCGACGACGGAGTACTCGGTGTGGGTGCGCAGGTGGACGAAGTTCATCCGGGAATTGTAGGCAGCCATGCCACCCCCCGGTCCGGATGTGCCGGATGTGCCGGAAAGTGCCGTTTAACGCGCGCGCCCGAAATTGAGAATATCGCAGAATGACGCCGCTTTCACCCCTCTGTTTCCGGTGCAGTCCGAAGCCGGCCGGGGTAAGTTGATCGGCTGAACGCCCACACCATATGCACACGTCGCGCCCGATGCCGGGCAGCAGCGACACGGACGACCTGTATTCAAGGCTTGACCATTCAATGAACCATTTGTTTCTCGGGCTCGGTGGAGCCGGTGTCCGGGTCTGGCAGGCGCTGCAGCAGCGCCTGCAGTCCCGCGCGGAAGGCGCGCCGACCAGCCGCCGACCGGCGGTCGAGGCGGTCCTGCTGGACACCGATGCCCGCACACTGGCCGACCACGCACCGGGCTGGCGTGTGCTGGGCGTGCGCACGCTGCCGCCCGCCACGCAGCGCGTGCTGCTCACCGCGGACAGCGAGGCCCTGACAACCCTGCTGCAGGCGCGCGCCGACCTGCGCTCCACCGTGGCACCGGACGGCCAGGGCTGGGCCGAGCGTCTGCAGCAGCTCGGCGCCGTCGATGCACCGCTGTCGCGCGTGGCCGAGCGCCTGCCGGGCTGGCCGACGCGCCGTCTGGGCCGGCTGCTGCTGGCGCTGCACCAGGCGCGCGTGCGCTGCGGCGTCGATGCCGCGGTGCAGGCCCTGCAGGCGCGCAACGCCGACAAGGCGCTGACCATCCACGTCGTGGCCCACCTGGGCGGCACGACCGGTGCCGGCCTGCTGCTGGACACCCTCGCGCTGCTGCAGCGGCATCCGCCCGCGCTGCGCTGCGTGGTGCAGGTCCATGTCGAACTGCCCGACCAGGACAGCGCCGGGCCGCACCCGGCGCCGCTGGCCGAGGTCCAGGCCTACGCCGCGCTGCGCGAGCTGCAGGCCGCCGCGCAGTCGGGGCTGTTCGAGCTGTGTTTCCTGGGCGCGATGACCGACGAGCGCGGCCTGCAGCCCTTCGACGCCGCGGGCCGGGAACACCGGCTGGCGGACTGGCTGTTCCACCGCATGGCCGAGGCCGGGGACCCGCTGTCGGCGCCGGTGCGCGCGCCGGGCGCCGTCCGGGTCGGCGAGTTCGCGGCCTTCGGACTGGCCGAGCGGAGCGCGGACCGCCACGCCGTGCGCGCCCACCTGAGCCACGAGCTGATGCTGCGGATGCTGGCCCAGCTGCGCTACAACCACTGGCGCGCGTGCCTGGGCTTCGTCGCGCATCCACGTTCCGTCGAGCACGAATCGCTGACCGAGCTGATGAACGCCTGGGGCCTGAGCGACGCCCATTTCCAGCTCGCCGTGCCGCTGCCGGAAATCGACGGCGACACGCCGCCCAGCCTGTCGATCGAGCAGGAATGGCAGATGCTCGAGACCCACTTTGTTGGTCTGATCTCGCTGGTGACGCCCTCGCGCCGCATCAACGAGCTGCGCCGGCTCTTCGACCAGGGCCTGTCCGAACGCTTCCGCGGGCAGGGCATCGAGGCCGTGTTCGACCAGCCCGACCACACGCTGCGCCGCCGCGCGGTCGTGGTGCGCCAGCGGGTCGAGAACAGCCTGTGGGACGACTGGCGCCAGGGCCGCCGCGCGCTGCACGAGTGCGGGCAGCTGCTGGCGTCCGTGCTGGCCGATCTGGCCGACCGGATCGAGCCGCTGCACCAGGAACAGCGCGGGCTGGAGACGCAGGCCACCGTGCTGAACCGCCAGCTCGACACGCTGGAGCAGGCGGCGAGCGGCCCGCTGCAGTCCCTCGGCCTGCTGCGCGGCGTGCGCGAGCGCGACCTGTCCGAGGCGACGACGCTGCTGCGCGAATACGCGCTGGCCCGCACCCGCTCCAGCGCCATCTCGCTGAGCCTGCGGCTGCTGACCGAGGTGCAGTCGCAGCTCACCACGCTGCAGGGCATGGTCGACGGCGGCGAGATGGCCGTGGCCACGCTGGCCGAGGAAACCGATGTCGCCGCCACCGCGACGCTGCCACCGCTCAACGCCGCCGACGCCGATGGCCGGCTCGACACCCGCGAGCTGCTGGCCCACTGGCGCACCCAGCTCGTCACCCGCGAATCCGTGCAGCGCGAGCACCTGCGCGTGCTGCGGGCCGGGCTGTTCGCGCAGCTGGGTGAACACGCCAATTTCCGCATCTTCGCGCAGCGCATCGGCGAGCAGGAGACCTGCGATGCGCTGCTGGCGGCCTGCGCGAAGCGGCTCCCGCCGTCGGCCCTGCAGCCGGTGGCGGCGGCGGCCTGGGACGCCTGGGTGATGCGTCTGCATGGCGAATCGGACGCCGCGGCGCGCGACCTCGCCACGCTGCAGACCCGCGCCAGCATCGGGCTGGCCTGGCTGCCGGCCGTGGCCGCGGGTCGCCTGGTGCAGAGCGAACTGCTGCGCGTGCCGGCACCTCCGCGGCCGGCGCCGGTGGAGGACGATGAGGTCTCCGGCACAGACGCCGCCAACGAGAACGAGCGCGACGGTGCTGATCCGGACGATCTGGACCTGGACGGCGGGCAGACCGTGGTCCGGCGCCCGGTGGCCCGTGTGCTGCCGTTGCTGCCGAGCGTGGCGGACATGATTCACCGCGTCAGCCGCCTGCAGCCGCTGGTGCAGGAACTCCAGGAAGGGCAGGGCGAGCTGGTGCTGCTGCGCATGGTGCGTGGCCTGCCGCTGCAGGCGCTGCCGCGGGTGCAGGAGCTGCACCTGCGCCACGAAGCCCACCGGCTGCAGGCTGGACGCGCCGCACTCTGGCTGCAACTGGACGACGAAGCCGCACTGCCCGAACTGCTGGCGGCCGACGTGCAGGCGCAGAAGGCCCGTGCCCGCACTGTGGTGCTGCTGGCCGAGGCCTTCGGGTTGCTGCGCGAGGACACCGATCCGGTCAGCGCCGAGCCGGTGCTGCTGCATGTGCGTCTGGACGAGGACGGCTTCGAGCTGGACCGGGTCAGCCTGGGCCGGGGACCGGTCGACGCGGTGGAACAGGCGCGCGAGCGGGTGCTCCACGACCTGCACGACGAGGTGACGCTGCGGCTGCGGGCGCGCGACATGCAGGAACCCCAGGTGCAGAACGGACTGCGTGACGCCATGCGCCAGCGCATCGATCTGCTGCGCAACCAGGCGCCGCCAGAACAGCGCGACACCGTCAGTCGCGAATGGAACGAGGCGGCCCGTGCCGCCATGAAATTGGCCAGACAGGAATCCGTGCAATGAGTCGAGGTGTGTGTACCAATCTGCCCGCTGCCTGCAGCCAGGCGGCGGCCAGGGCTGTGCTGCCCTGTCCCGATCAGGATGCCCGCTGCCCCACCTGTGGCGCAGCCTTGCTGCCGATCGGCGATGGCGCCGGGGATGGCAAGGGCACTGGTGCGGTGCGCTGGGCGGCCTCGTCGCTGGCCGTGGCGCTGGCGCTGGGGGCCGGCTGGAACTGGTGGCCCCAGAGCGCGCCGGCGGACGCGGCGCAGCCATCCGGCGCCATGGCGCTGGCGACACCGGCCGCGCTGGCGGTGGCGCAGGCCGCCTCGGCGCTCGAATCCGAGCCACCCGGGGTCGGCACGCCCAACGTCTTCGCGCTGCACGGCATGGACGTGCTCGGCCCCGTGCTCAGCGGCGAGCTGATGGAGGCCTTCCTGACGCAGGAGGGCCATGTGGAAGTCCACCGCAGTCCACCGGATCCGCATGGCGCCGTGCTGGTCTCCGCACGGCGGCCCGGCGGTTTGCGCCAGGACATCCGGCTCGAGTTCGACGGCGGTTCTGCCGCCCCGAGCGACGCCAGCCTGCGCCGGGTCTCGTCCACCTCCGGCGCCGACCTGAAGGACAACCAGGTGCTGGTCGGCATGGACGCCCTGGCGGTGATCGTGCACCCGGACAACCCCATGGACCACGTGAGCCTCGCGCAGCTGCGCGAGCTGCTGTCGGGCCGGGTGGTCGATGGCAGCCGCCTGGGTGGCCTCGCTGGCCCGGTCCGGGTGAAGGTGCGCAACGAAGCCGCCGACAGCTGGAATCTGGTCTGGCACCAGGTGCTCGGCGATGCGAGCGCCGGGGCGGAACTGCAGCGCCATGACTCCGACGCGGCCCTGGTCGCGGCCGTCGGCGCCGACGCGCACGCGCTGGGGCTGGTGCCGCTGTCGGCGGTCGGCTCGGCCAAGGTGCTGGCGGTGGTCGACTCGACCGGCTCGGTCTGGAAGCCCACGCCGGAAGCGGTCGCGACCGAGCGCTATCCGCTGACGCACCGGCTGGTGATGCAGATGCCGGCCGCCTCGTCTCCGGTGGCGCTGCGCTATGCCCAGTTCCTGGCCGGGCCGGCGGCCCAGACGAAACTGCGCAGCAGCGGGCTGGCCAGCGCTTCTCCCGTGCTCATCGACCAGGCGAATGCGGGCCCGCTGACGGTGGGGGCCGCCGTGAAGCTGCCCAAGGACTACCTCGCGCTGACCCGCGGTGCGCAACTGATGACCGGGCGCATCGGCTTTGCCTCCGAATCGGCCGCGCTGGATGCGGTGGCCCATGTCGACATCGATCGCCTGGCGCGCCAGCTCAAGGAGCAGGCTTCAGGCAAACCGGTCTCGGTGCTGGTGCTGGGTGTGGCGAATGACCCGGGCGGCTTCTGCGCGAACCGGTCGCTGTCGGACAAGCGTGCCGCCACGGTGGCCGATGTACTGACGGCGCAGGGCGTGCAGGTGCGTGTCGTGCGCGGTGTCGGCCGGTTCGCGCCAGCGCCGGCCGTGGGCGCCGACGATGCGGCCCGCGAGCGCCGGGTCGAGGTCTGGGTGTCCGATGCCCCGGTGCGCCAGCCCGCGCCGTTCAAATGCATTTCGGGCACCGGGCAGGTCGCCATGGTCGGTGGAGCCGCTTCGGCGCCCTGAGGGGTTGATGTAACCGGGGGGTGTCCGGCGCCGGACTTTCTACAATCAGCGCCGTGAATACCTCCCTTCCCATCCTCAACATCTCCACCTACAAGTTCGTCTCGCTGGCCGACCCCGAGACCCTGCGCGCCCAGCTGCAGGGCAACGCCGCGGCGAACCACCTCAAGGGCACCATCCTGCTGGCGGAGGAGGGCCTCAACCTCTTCCTGGCCGGGCCTGCGGACGGCGTGCGGGCCTTCGTCGATTACCTGCGGGCTGACGCACGGTTTGCTGATCTGTCACCCAAGGAAAGCTGGAGTGCGACGACGCCCTTCCTGCGCCTGAAGGTCAAGGTCAAGCGCGAGATCATCCGCATGAACCACCCCAGCATCCGCCCCGAGGCGGGCCGCGCGCCGAGCGTGGCGCCGGCGGTGCTGGCGCGCTGGCTGGCGCAGGGGCATGACGACGAGGGGCGCCCGGTCGTCACGCTCGACACACGCAATGCCTTCGAGGTCGACCACGGCAGCTTCGCCGGTGCGATCGACTGGCGCATCCGCAAGTTCAGCGAGTTCCCCGACGCCGTGCAGGCCCACCGCGACCAGCTCGACGGCAAGACCATCGTCAGCTTCTGCACCGGCGGCATCCGTTGCGAGAAGGCGGCGATCTACCTGCAGGACATCGGCTTCGACCACGTCTACCAGCTTGAAGGCGGCATCCTGAAGTACTTCGAGGAAACCGACGGCGCGCCCGGCTGGCAGGGTGGCTGCTTCGTCTTCGACGAGCGCGAGGCGCTCGGCGCCCAGCTCACGCCGATCCGGCCGTCGACCTGACCGGAGGCGGCTCCGACGGGCTGTTCAGGGCGCCGATGGGCTCGTTCAGCAGCGCCACGACCTCGGAGTGGAACTCGCGCCGGTAGAGCACCGCGATCACCCCACCCGTGCCGACCACGAAGGCCAGGGGCGACATGAACCACAGCACCGCCGCGAAGCTCAGGTACACGGCGCGCAGCCCGTCGTTGAAGGTTTCGGCCGCCAGTGCCATCACGCGGCCGGCGCGGTCGGCGTAGCGGCGGCGGAAATCGGGGTCGGTCGCGGTGTCGAAGTCCTGCGACGATGGCGCGGCGCCGATCATCAGCGCGCCGAAGCTGTACTGCCGCATCGACCAGGTGAAGCGGAAGAAGGCGTGCACGAAGATGCTGGTCAGCACCAGCAGCTTCAGGTCGAGCACCAGCGTGGTGGTCGGTGTGGCGAAGGGCAGCTCGTGCACCAGCTCGGCCGTCTTTTCGGACGCGCTGATCGCCGCGATCAGGCCGCCAATGATGAAGATGGTGGTGGACGCGAAGAAGCTCGGGCTGGACGCCATGCTCTGCGACACCGCCGCGTCGACGATGCGGTTGTCGCGGAAGGTGGCTTCGAGCATCCACTCGCCGCGGATGCGGTTGGTGGAGGCCAGCACCGACGGGCGGCGCTGGGCCCGGGCCTTGGCGAACCGGACGTAGCCGATCCATCCGGCAAAGAAGGTGCCGAGCGCCAGCCAGTCGGCCAGCGGGAGCACCCGGATCACGCGCAGCAGGAAGTCCATGGGCGCGACTGTAGCGCGCCCGGACGCTCTGCCCGGCTCAGGCTTCGAGGTCGAAGACCAGCACGTCCGCGTCCTCGCCCTGGCCGATCGCCAGCGCGGATTCCTGCGCCAGCAGCAGCGCGTCGCCGGCGACGAGCGCGTGGCCGTTGACCGTCAGCCGGCCGCGGGCGAGGTGCACGTAGGCCTTGCGGGCCGGGTCGAGCGCCAGCGTCGCCGACGCGTCGCCGGTGAAGTGGCCGGCCCACAGGCGCGCATCCGCGTTGATCTGCAGGGTGGCCTGCGCCGCGTCGCCAGCGCCGACCGGTGCCGCCACCAGGTGCAGGCGGCCCCGCTTGTCGGCGTCGGAAACGACCTGCTGGTCGTAGCTGGGCGGCAGATCGCGGGCGGTCGGCAGCAGCCAGATCTGCAGCAGGTGGGTCTGGGCGTCGCTGTGGTTGAACTCGCTGTGGCGCACGCCGGTGCCGGCGCTCATGCGCTGGACCTCGCCGGTGCGGATGGTCGCGCCATTGCCCATGCTGTCCTGGTGCTCCAGCTCGCCCGCCAGCAGGTAGGTGACGATCTCCATGTCGCGGTGGGCGTGCATCCCGAAGCCGGTGTGGGCGGCGATGCGGTCGTCGTTGATGACGCGCAGATTGCCCCAGCCCATGTGGGCCGGGTCGAAGTAGTCGGCGAAGGAGAAGCTGTGGAAGCTGTCGAGCCAGCCGTGCTGGGCGTGGCCGCGGGCCAGGGAGGGGCGCAGGGTGATCATGGCAGTGCCTTTCGTCTAGGTGTCCATGATGCGCGTCCGGGGTTCGCCTGGGGCAGCGGCGGCGTGATGGCATCATTCAAAAGACTTGAACTCGAGCGCCTGCGCACCCCGCCGATGACCGACCGCCGCCACGCCCTGACCCCCGAAGCGCTGGAGATGATGGACACCATCGCCCGCACCGGCAGCTTCGCCGCCGCGGCGCGCGAGCTGGGCAAGGTGCCCTCGGCGCTGACCTACAGCGTGCGGCAGCTGGAGGAGGCGCTGGACGTGCTGCTGTTCGACCGCAGCTCGCGCCAGGCGCAGCCCACCGCGGCCGGCGCCGAGCTGCTGCACGAAGGACGCCGCCTGCTCGCGCAGATGGATGCGGTGGCCAACCGCGTGCAGCGCGTGGCCACGGGCTGGGAGACGACGCTGGCGATCGCGGTGGACAACATCGTGGCGCCGCGGGCGATCTTCGACCTGATCGAGGCGTTCTACGCGCTGCGTTGCACCGAGTCGCCCGACGCCGGCCCGCTGCCGACCCGGCTGCGGCTGCGCAACGAGGTGATGGCCGGCACGCTGGAGGCGCTGACCTCCGGGCAGGTCGATCTGGCCATTGGTCTGGCCGGGCAAGTCAGCCTGCCGCAGGGCCTGCAGTGCGCGCCGCTGGGCCGGCTGGAGATGCTGCTGGCGGTCGCGCCGCACCACCCGCTGGCGGCGCTGCCCGAGCCGCTGTCGATGCAGACCGTCGCGCAGCACCGCATCGTCGCGATGGCCGACACCGCGCAGCGCACGGACCGCCGCACCTATGGCATCCAGCCCGGGCAGGACGTGCTGACCGTGCCGTCGTTGGTGGCCAAGCTGGAGGCGCAGATCCGCGGCCTGGGCTGCGGCCGGCTGCCCGAGCCGCTGCTGCGCGCGCATGTCGCGGCCGGGCGGCTGGTGGTCAAGCGCACCGAGGAGCCGGCGGCGCAGGTCGATCTGCAGTACGCATGGCGGGGCGGGCCGGGCGTCGGCCGTGCGCTGGCCTGGTGGCTGCAGCAGCTGGAAAGCCCCGTCACCCGCCAGGCGCTGCTGGAGCAGCACGCCGGTCTCATCCTGTGAGTGCGGCGCCAGGAGCCGGCGGCTACGTCGGCCGCTTCGCACCGTCGCCGACCGGGCCGCTGCACGCCGGCTCGATGGTCGCCGCGCTGGCCTCGTGGCTCGATGCGCGGGCGCACGGCGGGCGCTGGCTCGTGCGCATCGAGGACGTGGACACGCCACGCTGCATCCCCGGTGCGGACCTGGAGATCCTGCGCCAGCTGGCCGCCTGCGGGCTGCACCCGGACGAGCCGCCGGTGTGGCAGTCGCGCCGTGGGGATCTGTACGCCCACGCGCTGGACACGCTGCACACGGCGGGCCTCGCCTACGGCTGCCGCTGCACGCGCCGCGAGATCGCGCTGGCGCTGGCTGCTGCCGGCCACGACCGCAGCCGCCATGGCGAGCTGGTCTACCCCGGCACCTGCCGCCCCGGTGGCGCGCAGCCGGTGCCGTGGGCCGAGGCGCGTGCCGTGCGGCTGCTGACCGTGCAGCCGGGTGGGGTGGACGTCTGCATCGACTGGACCGACGACCGGCTGGGCCCGCAGCACCAGAACGTCACCCGCGAGGTCGGTGACTTCGTGCTGCGCCGCGCGGACGGGCTGTGGGCCTACCAGCTCGCGGTGGTGGTCGACGACGCGGCGCAGGGCATCACCCACGTCGTGCGCGGCGAAGACCTGGCCGACAACACGCCGCGGCAGGTCTGGCTGCAGCGCTGCCTGGGCTTGCCGACCCCGCGTTACCGCCACACGCCGCTGGTGCTGGACGGGCAGGGCGAGAAGCTCTCCAAGCAGACCGGCGCTGCGGCGATCGACACGCGCCAGCCGCTGGCCGTGCTGCAGGCGGCGGCGCAGGCGCTGGACCTCGCGGTACCTGCTGGAATTGAGGCCCATCAATTTCTGACCGAGGCGGTGTCGCGCTGGGCCGCCCGGTGTCAAGTGTGACAACGGGTGGGCGGACGCCGGAACTGGTGGCATGATCGCGCCCGTTTCCGTTGTTCCTCCCCTCGCAAAGGTTTCCACATGATTTCCACCCCCTCGGGTCTGCAGTACGAAGACACGGTCGTCGGCACCGGTGAAACCGCCGTCGCCGGCCGCCAGGTCAGCGTCCACTACACCGGCTGGCTGCACGACGCCACCGCGCCGGACGGCCGCGGCCGCAAGTTCGACTCCAGCAAGGACCGCGGCCAGGCGTTCCGCTTCGCGCTCGGCGCCGGCATGGTCATCGGCGGCTGGGACGAAGGCGTGCAGGGCATGCAGGTCGGTGGCACCCGCGTGCTGCTGATCCCGCCGAACCTGGGCTATGGCGCCCGTGGCGCGGGCGGCGTGATTCCGCCGAATGCGACGCTGGTGTTCGAGGTGGATTTCCTCGGTTACTGATCTCCGTCATCCTCGCGAAGGCGAGGATCCACCCTCGCCACCGACCGTGGCTGACCTGTCTGGGTGCCCGCCTGCGCGGGCATGACGGTGTGTGGGGTGATGCCCGTCAGTCCGTCCATTGGCAGCGGCGCCCCTTTCGAGGGGCGTCTGCGTTTCAGGCCCCGCGCCAGCGCCCCCCCGCCTCCCGCTGCGCCTTGCCCAGCACCACCAGCGTCTCCAGGATCTGCGGCAGCCGCTTCTTCCACGGCCCGCGGCCGGTGAAGCGGCTGGCCAGCGCGTCCTCGTCGAGCGGCTGGGCGCTGGTGCTGAGGGCATCGGCGACGGCGCGCATCTGCGCGGGCAGGTCGGCGGGCCAGGGCTGGCGGGCGGCGGGTGCGGCGGGGGTGGCCGGCGCTTCGTCTTCGGTGTCGGCTTCGGGGGCCGGGGCGCCGCCGACGAGTTCGATGGCGGATTGCGGCTCGGCCTTCAGCGCCGTGGGGTCCTGGAACGCGGGGCGCAGCCAGCGGATGGTGCCGCGGGCTTCCTCGGCGGCGCGGCGGGTGTTGAGGTCGACCAGGCGCTCCAGCAGCCGCTCGGTCCACGCCTGGCGGGCTTCTTCGTCGGTCCAGGGCACGGGGCCGAGGTCTTGCCAGCCGTAGGCGTCGAGCACGGCGGCGTCGAGTGCGTCGTGCAGGGTGCGCAGCACGCCGACGAGTGCCTGTTCGTGCAGCGCCTTGTCCTTGGCGTTCAGCGGCTCCTCGCGGCGGAGCTTGTCCAGCACGTTGTACATGCCCGTCAGCGTCACGGACTCGTGGGCGGCTTGGCGGGCCTTGCGGAAGGCGTCGAGTTCTTCGGCGAGTTTGCTGATGCGGTTGGCTGTTGCCACTTCTGGCTCCGGGAATGGGAACGTTTCGAAGCAGCGGGTTTTGACATAAACGGGGTCATTTCCTACCCCGAGCCTGCTGCCGCTCGCCAATGCCCAAGTGACATGCACAACACTGCTGAGAACGCCAAGATGTTCCCTGCCGCTCAGTGCAATCGCGATCAGTTTGTTGTCGGGCAATACGGTGGTGTCTAGAAATTGGAATACGCGGTGCTTGGCTGTTTCGACCGTTGCGATGTAGTGAGGCAGGTTTGCCAGCGCAAGTCGAATTTCACCGCGTGAACGTCCATGGAGCCACCAGTTGCTTCGGATTGCTGGGTCTCGATTGGCATCTCGTTCGGGCTTTACACGCTCGTTTATCCATTGGTAGACCGCCGGAAATCGTGTTCGCACTGCTTCGGCGCTGAGGCCGAAAAGGTCGATGACCATGACACCTCTTGGCTTGTCTGTCAGATCGCGGCCATTGCGATAGGAGCGGATATGTCGGTCGAGTCCCGGCGTCTTGCCCAGACCAAGCAAGGATGCCTCTTCATTTGTAACAATGAATCCGGCTCCGAACAGCATGACGCCTCGACTGGTGAGTGTTCCGTTAGCAGCAAGTGCTTTGGTGCTCGCCACATTGGCGCCGACGCGCAAGTCGGCGTGCAGCACGCCGCGCCGCTCTTCCAGCTGCACGTCGATCTCGTCCTGACCGTTGCCGCGCTCGGCCGTGACCGTCAGCAGCCGGCCTTCCCCAGCCGCCGCCGTGCCGACGCTCATCGCGATGCGCACCGCCGCGCCGTGCGCGCTGTCCACCCACGGGTGATCCGGCACCGCGAACGCCAGCGTCAGCGGCTCCTTGGCGTTCAGGTGCTGCTCGATCACGCGCCGGTTGAAGGTCTGGCGCAGGCTGTTGGTGGTGATGAAGCCGAAGCGTTCCACCCGCCCGGTGCGCACCTGCTGCGCCGCCTGGTGCCACCAGTACATGACGAAATCGGCGCTCTCCGGCACCTCGGGCCACGTCGCCCGCAGCGTCTGCGTGTAGCCGTCGCCCAGCGCCAGCCGCATCGGCCCGGCGCCAATGAACGGCGGATTCCCCACGATGAACTCCGCCTGCGGCCACTCGGCCTGACGCGGGTTCACGTAACGCCACTCCGGCACCTGCGCCGCCTCGTCCGGCACCTTTTCGCCCGTCACCGGATGCACCTTGGTCGTCTTGCCATCCCAGCGCGTGACCGTGCGCCCGTCCGCGTCCGTCGCCAGCTCCTGCCGGTCATACGCCAGCACCGCATCCCGGCACTGGATGTTCCCGTAGTCATGCACCACCGGCTCCGCCACGCTCTGCGACCCGCCCGTGCGGATCTGCCACTGCAGCCAGCCGATCCACAGCACCAGCTCCGCCAGCGCCGCCGCCCGCGGGTTCAGCTCGATGCCCAGCATCTGCTTGAGCGTGACCGTGCCGCCCTCCATCGCGAGCTGCCCCTGCGTCGACTCGCCCAGCGCCTCCAGCCGGTCCAGCACCTCGCCCTCCAGCCGCTTCAGGTGCTCCAGCGTCACATACAGGAAATTCCCGCTCCCGCAGGCCGGATCCAGCACCCGCACATGGCACAGCCGGTGGTGAAACCGCCGCAATTCGGCCCGCGCCTCGGCCAGCTTGTCCTCGCGCTTCTTGCCGTCCAGCGCCTCGGCCTCGGCCGCCAGCACCAGCGCCGCGCCCAGCGCCAGCGCCCACTCGGCCCGCAGCGGCTCGATCACCGTCGGCATCACCAGCCGCTCCACATACGCCCGCGGCGTGTAGTGCGCCCCTAGCGCGTGGCGCTCGGTCGTGCTCAAGGCCCGCTCCAGCAGCGTGCCGAAGATGGCAGGCTCCACCTCGCGCCAGTCCGCCTTGGCCGCGCGCAGCAGCCCGTCGATCTGCCCGGTCGTCAGCGGCAGCACATACCCCGGCTGCCCCGCGCCCTTGAACAGCTTGCCGTTGAAGCGCATCACGTCCTGCGCCAGCACCGGGCTGAAGCCGCCGCTGTCCATCGTGGCCCACAGCGCCTGCAGCATCTTGGTCAACCGCTCCGGCTGCTCGCGCCAGCGCGTCAGCAGCGACACGAAGGCCCCCAGCCCGTCCTCGTCCGCTGGCAGCAGCCCGACATCCTCGGCAAACATCGTGAACAGGCAGCGCGTCAGGAAGCCCGCCACCTGCTGCGCGGCGTGTCCGGAGTCCTCCAGGCTCTTCGCCAGCTCCGCCAGTTCCGCCGACACCGCCCGCGTCACCCGCGCACTGATGCGCGACGGGTCCAGCGACATCGGATCGACCCACAGCGCCCGCAGCCGCGCCCGGATCGCCGGGTCGTGCAGATCGGCCAGCCGGATGCGGTGCGAGCGGGCGTCGGGGTAGGGCGTGTAGGTCGAGCCGGAGCGGCTGAACTCTGCGTACAGCTCGAACACATGCCCGACATCCACCACCACCACGAACGGCGGCCGGCCCTCGCTGGCCGGCAGCGCACGGGCGTAGTACTCCGCCTGCGTGCGCGCCAGCAGCAGCGCGTTGTCGAAGCTCCTGGTCGTCTTGCCCGTCACGGCCGCCTGCGCACCCGGGTTCAGCTTCTTCGACTCCCACACGTAGGCACCGCGCCGGTAGCAATCCACCCGCCCCGGGCTGGTCGAGCCATCGCCGTTCTGGAACGTGACCGGCCGCTCGAACATGTAGTCGCGCTCGGGCGTCGGGTGCGGCCGCGGCACGTCCAGCAGCTCGCACAGGTCGATGATGAAGCTCTGCGAGGTCGAGAGTTCGGAGGCGGTGACGCCGGTCCAGCGGTCGATGAAGGACTGGATGGCGGCGGGGGTGGTGGCCGAGGTGGCCGGGGGCGATGACGACATGGAATCCCTGGGTGTTCTGGTCTGGTGGTCCGGAAAGCGCAGGGATCTTAGGGGAGTGCGTGAATTGTTCACTTTGGGTCGTCTCGCCAAGCGTGAACTATCGCCGCCGGAGGCGGTACCGCACGTGTGTGCGCCAGAAAAGAAAAAAGCCCGCTTGTGGCGGGCTTTCTCTTGTTTGGCGGAAGAGGAGGGATTCGAACCCTCGGTACGTTTCCGTACGCCTGATTTCGAGTCAGGTACAATCGACCACTCTGCCACCCTTCCTGGATGCGAGAACGCGATTGTAGCGCTATTTCCTCAGGTTCAGCAAGTGGGTCGCAATAATTCGACGCCGCCCATGTACGGACGCAGCGCTTCCGGCACCGTGATGCTGCCATCGGCGTTCTGGTAGTTCTCCAGCACGGCCACCAGCGTGCGCCCCACCGCCAGCCCCGAGCCGTTGAGCGTGTGCACGAATTCGTTCTTGCCCTGCGCGTTCTTGAAGCGCGTCTGCATGCGCCGCGCCTGGAACGCCTCGCAGTTCGAGCAGGAGCTGATCTCGCGGTAGGTGGACTGCGCCGGCACCCAGACTTCCAGGTCAAACGTCTTGGCCGCGCCGAAGCCCATGTCGCCCGTGGACAGCAGCAGCACGCGGTAGGGCAGCCCCAGCTTCTGCAGGATCGCTTCCGCATGGCCGACCATCTCCGCCAGCGCGCCGTCGCTGTGCTCGGGGTGGACGATCTGCACCATCTCGACCTTGTCGAACTGGTGCTGGCGGATCAGGCCGCGGGTGTCCCGGCCCGCCGAGCCAGCTTCCGAGCGGAAACACGGGCTGTGCGCGGTGAGCTTGATCGGGAGCTGGTCGATCGCCAGCACCGTCTCGGCGACCGCGTTGGTGAGCGTGACCTCCGAGGTCGGGATCAGGTACCACTTGCTGCCGGCCGCGTCGCCATCACCCGAGGTGACGTGGAACAGGTCCTGCTCGAACTTGGGCAGCTGGCCCGTGCCCTGCAGCGCCTTGGCCTGCACGAGGTAGGGCGTGTAGCACTCGGTGTAGCCGTGCTCGGTCGTTTGCACGTCGAGCATGAACTGCGCGAGCGCGCGGTGCAGGCGGGCGGCGGCACCCTGCATGAAGGTGAAGCGCGAGCCGGAGAGCTTGGCGCCGGTCTCGAAATCCAGCCCCAGCGGCGCGCCCAGGTCGACGTGGTCCTTCACCGTGAAGTCGAACGCACGCGGCGTGCCCCAGCGGCGCACTTCGACATTGGCGTGTTCGTCCGGGCCGACCGGCACGTCGGCGGCGGGCAGGTTGGGCACGTGCAGCAGCATCGCGTCCAGCGCGGCCTGGATCTGCGTCAGCCGCTCGCCGCCGGCCTTCATCTCGTCGCCGATGCCGCCCACCTCGGCCATCACGGCGGTGGTGTCCTGCCCCTTGGCCTTGAGTCCGCCGATCTGCTTGCTGAGCTGGTTGCGGCGCGCCTGCAGTTCCTCGGTGCGGATCTGCAGGGTCTTGCGCTCGGCTTCCAGCGCGCTGAAGGTGTCGGCGTCGAGGAAGGGCTGCGGGTTCTTGCGCGTGGCCAGGCGGGCGAGGACGCCGTCCAGGTCGCGGCGCAGCAGGGTGATGTCCAGCATGGAAAGTCTCGTGTTGCAGTGCAGTGTGTTCAGTGCGGGCGCGGCGCGGCGGTGACACCGGCTTCGGCCATCGCCTTGTCGCCCAGCCCCTTGGGCAGCGGGAATTCGATGTGCTCCTCGACGCCCGGCATCTTGCGCACGCTCAGCGCGCCCAGCTCCTTCAGCCGGGTGATGACCGCATCGACCAGCAGTTCGGGGGCGGAGGCGCCCGCGGTCAGGCCCACGCGCGGACGGCCCTCGAACCACGCGGCCTGGATCTCGTCGGCGCTGTCGACCATGTACGACGCCGTGCCCAGCCGCTGCGCCACTTCGCGCAGGCGGTTGCTGTTGGAGCTGGTCGGGCTGCCGACGACGATGACGATGTCCACCTCGCCGGACAGCACCTTGACGGCGTCCTGGCGGTTCTGTGTCGCGTAGCAGATGTCCTGCTTCTTCGGCTCGCGCACCTGCGGGAAGCGCTGCTTCACGGCGCGCAGGATCTCGGCGGCGTCGTCCACGCTCAGCGTCGTCTGCGTCACCACGGCAAGGCGGCTTTCATCGGGCACCTGCACGCCGGCCACATCGGCCACGTCCTCGACGAGGTGGATGCCCTCGGTGAGCTGGCCCATCGTGCCTTCGACTTCCGGGTGGCCCTTGTGGCCGATCATGATGAAGTCGTAGCCCTCGCGGCGCAGCTTGGCGACTTCGACGTGGACCTTGGTGACCAGCGGGCAGGTCGCGTCGAACACCTCGAAGCCGCGCGCGCGGGCCTCGGCGCGCACGGCCTGGCTGACGCCGTGGGCGCTGAACACCAGCGTCGCGCCGGGCGGCACGTCCGACAGTTCTTCGATGAAGATCGCGCCCTTGGCCTTCAGGTCGTTGACGACGTAGGTGTTGTGGACGATCTCGTGGCGCACGTAGATCGGCGCGCCGAACTTCGCGAGTGCCCGCTCGACGATCTCGATCGCACGGTCCACGCCGGCGCAGAAGCCGCGCGGCTGGGCCAGCACGACTTCCTCGACATGGCCTTGCAGGGTTTCCTGGCGGATCGCGGTCATCACAGCACTCCGATCAGTTGCACTTCGAAGGTCAGCGGCTGGCCGGCCAGCGGGTGGTTGAAGTCGAACACCGCCCAGTCTTCGGATGCCGGCCCGAGTTCGCGCAGCACGCCGGCGAAGGAGCCGCGGCCGTCCGGCGTCGGGAACTGCACCACGTCGCCGACGCTGTACTGCTCGTGCGGGTCGCCCATCTCGCGCAGGATGGCGAGCTTGAGCTTCTGGACCATGTCGGGGCTGCGCGGGCCGAAGGCTTCGCCGGGTTCGAGCGCGATGGTCGTGCGCGTGCCTTCTTCCAGGCCGAGCAGGCGCGACTCGATGGCGGGCGCGAGTTCACCGGCGCCGAGCGAGAGCGTCGCGGGCTTGTCGTTGAAGGTGTTGACGATGTCGCCGCCGTCGGGGCCGGCGAGGCGGTAATGCAGGGTCAGGAATGAACCCGGTTGGACCTGAGGCACGGCGGTGATCCTGTTGGGGGAGTGGAAGGGGGAAATGGGGGATACGGGGGCAGAGCGCGGTCAGTTCTGGGTAGACTGACCCCGATTTTAGGTGCCGCCGATGAAAGACCTTCCTGTTGCGATGCGTCCGCGCGAAAAGCTGCTCGCCCAAGGCCCGTCCGCGCTGGCCGATGCCGAGCTGCTCGCGCTGCTGCTGCGCACCGGCATCCAGGGCACGGGCGTGCTGCAGATGTCCGAGCAGGTGCTGGCCCGCTTCGGCGGGATCGGCGGTCTGCTGCGCGCCGAGGGGGATGCGTTGAAGAGCGTGAAGGGCCTCGGTCCGGCCAAGCGCGCCGAGCTGCAGGCGGTGCTGGAGCTGGCGCGGCGGGCACTGTCGATGGAGCTGGCGCAGCGGCCGGTGTTCGATTCGCCCCAGTCGGTGCGCGACTACCTGAAGCTGCAGCTCGGCGAGCTGGGCTACGAGGTCTTCGCCGTGCTCTTCCTCGACGCGCAGCACCGGCTGATCGCCTACGAGCCGATGTTCCGCGGCACGCTGACGCAGACCAGCGTGTATCCAAGGGAAGTCCTCAAGCGGGCGCTGGCGCTGAATGCGGCGGCCGTGATCCTGGCCCACAACCATCCGTCCGGTGTCGCGGAGCCGTCGCGCGCCGACGAGTTCCTGACGCAGAGCCTGAAGTCGGCGCTGGCGATGGTCGATGTGCGGGTGCTCGACCACATGGTTGTCGGGCGCGGGCCGGTGGTGTCGTTTGCGGAGCGGGGGCTGCTGTGAAGGCGCATTCGCTGTCGGAGCTGGCCGCCATCCACCGGGCGCTGCGCGAACAGCGCCAGCGCGCCGAAGAGGAGGCCGCCCGGCGCGCAGCGATCGAAGCGGCCCGGCAGCGGGAGCGCGACCTGTTTGCGCGCACGGTGGGCGAGGTCACGCCGCTGCGCGATGCCAACCTGGCCGACATCGCCCGCCCGAGGCCGCTGCCCGAACCCTTCCAGCGGGCGCTCGACGAGGCCGAGGTGCTGCGCGTGTCGCTGTCGGACGACTTCGATGCGGCCTCGCTGATGGAGACCGACGACCAGCTCTCCTACCGCCAGTCGGGCATCGGCGACGACGTGCTCAAGCACCTGCGCCTGGGCCGCTGGACGCTGCAGGGCCAGATCGACCTGCACGGCCTGAACCGCGACGCGGCGCGCGAGGCGCTGGCGGGCTTCCTCAACGACGCCGGCAAGCGCGGCTTGCGCTGCGTGCGCGTCGTGCATGGCAAGGGGCTGGGCTCACCCGGCCGGCAGCCCGTGCTCAAGGGCAAGGTGCGCAACTGGCTGGTGCAGCGCAAGGAGGTGCTGGCCTTCACGCAGGCGCGCGGGCCGGATGGCGGGGCGGGGGCGCTGATCGTGCTGCTGGCCTCGGCGCGGCGCTCGGACGGGCGCTTGCGCTGACGGCCGGGCCGCAGCCGCTCAGCGGTTGCGCATCCAGTCGGCGGTGCCGAAGAAGCTCTCGGTCAGCCGCTCGATCAGCACGGGGTCGACGCCCACTTCGGTCATTGCCTGGTGCATGCAGGCGACCCACTGGTCGCGCTCCTGCACGCCGATCGAGAAGGGCATGTGGCGCATGCGCAGCCGCGGGTGGCCGAAGCGCTCGATGTAGTGGTTCGGGCCGCCCAGCCAGCCGCTGAGGAACCAGTAGAGCTTGTCGCGGGCGTCGTCGAGCGTGGTGCCGTGGGCGGCGCGCAGTTCGCGGTAGCCGGGCTCCAGGTCCATCAGGTCGTAGAAGCGGTCGACGAGTGCGCGCACGCGGGCGTCGCCGCCGACCCAGGCATAGGGGGTCGCGGGCTGGTCGGGGGTCTCGGGGTTCATGGCGGGGACTGTAGCCCAGCCGCGGCGGGTGTTGCCGTTGCCGTCACCTCGGCCAGCCGGCGGGCAATCTCGCGGATGTCGTGGGCCGCGTCCGAGCCGGGAAAGGCCAGCATCAGCAGCTGGCGCTTCTGCACGGACTGGCGCACGGCCGTGTCCTGCACGATGTCGCCCAGCGGCTGCAAGGTGATCGACGCGCCGTCCGCCAGCTGCACGAAGCGCTGGAGGACCGCCTGCAGCTGCGTGGCGACGTGGCGGCCTTCGCCGGGGCGCAGGGTCTGGTTGACCACCAGCATGGTCGAGGTGCGGCCTTGCTGCATCGCCAGCACCTTGATCGTGGCGTAGGCGTCGGCCAGCGCGGGCGGCTCGGGCGTGGCGATGACCAGCACCTCGTCGGCCAGCGACACGGCGTAGAGCACGATGTCCGAGATGCCGGCGCCGGTGTCGATCAGCACCCGGTCGTAACGCGGGCGGACGGTGTCGAGCAGCAGCGCGAGCTGTTCGCGCACCTGGGGCGTGAGCCGCGAGTATTCGATCAGGCCCGAGCCGGCCAGCATCACCTGGAAGCCGCCCGGGGCGTCGATCACCGCCTGGTCGAGCGGGGCCTTGCCGGTGAAGACCTCGTGCAGCGTGGTGCGCGGGTGCAGGTTGAGCACCACGTCGAGGTTGGCCAGGCCCAGGTCGGCGTCGATGACGAGCACCTTTTCGCCGCGGCGGGCGAGTGCCGCGGCCAGGTTGGCGCTGAGCATGGTCTTGCCGACACCGCCCTTGCCACTGGTGATGGCCAGGATGTGGGCCGCGCTCATGGCATCGAATCCAGCGTGGGGTCCGTGCTCGTGTCCATGGCGTCCGGCACGAAGGCCGACACCGCGCTGAAGAGCATGTCCCGCTCCTCGGTGCTCACCTCGGAGTGCGGCTGCGACTCCAGGCAGATGCGGTTGCGGCCGGCGGCCTTGGCGCGGTAGAGCTGCTGGTCGGCCCGCTCCATCCACAGGTGCGACGACGAGCGCACCCACCGCGGCGCAAACGCGCCACCAACGCTGACGGTGACCGTGATGCGCTGCGCCGCTGCGGCGGTGACGACCGTGGTCTCGATCGCATGGCGCACCCGGTCGGCCACGGTCTGGCCAAAACTGGCCGGGCAGTTGGGCAGCACGGCGCCGAATTCCTCGCCCCCCAGCCGCGCGACGGTGTCCATCGGGCGCACGCTGTCCTGCAGCGCCTTGCCGATGTGGCGGATGACGACATCGCCGGCGCCGTGTCCGTAGGTGTCGTTGACGCGCTTGAAATGGTCGATGTCGAGCAGCAGCAGCAGCGCGGACTCGCCGGTGCGCGCCACGCGGTCGATCTCGCTGTCCAGGCTGGCCTCGAACTGGCGGCGGTTGAACAGCCCCGTCAGCGGGTCGCGGCTGGACAGGGTGCACAGACCGTCGATCAGCGCCTGCATCCAGGCGGGCGAGCCGGGTTCGAGCCGGGCCATCCAGTCGTGCTGGCCGGCGCGTTCCAGCAATTGCAGCGCGAGTCCCACCTGCAACGTGTGTCCGCCGACCGTGATCACGGACGATTCACGCGCGAGTGGGGACGTCTGGGACATGGGGGGCGCTGGCAAATCGGGACGAAGGCGGAGGAAAGACTGGAAAAAGACTGGAAAAAGACCTCCGAAAGTGAGGCATTTGCAGTCTACGGCATGACCCCCTCGACTTGAGTGGGAGATGGCTGGTGTTTGGCGGGCTTCTCCACGGGCGGGCCGGCGGCTGCGCGCAGCACAGTGCCCTGAATTGCACAGTGAGCTGTCCTTGCCCCAACTGCCTATTCCTCCGGTCGCAGAAACCTCCTGGGCCGAACCTGCCCTGGCCCGTGTCGTGCCCGGGCGCATCGAACGGCTGCGTGCGTTGCCGCGGGTCGACGGGCAGGCGAACTTCTTCTACCGCGAGGTGGTCTTCAACGCCGACGCGGTCCGCATCATGCCGGGCGAGTTCTTCGTGCACGGCGAGGACATCGTCATCACCACCACGCTCGGCTCGTGCATCGCCGCCTGCCTGTGGGACCGCCAGGCACAGATCGGCGGCATGAACCACTTCATGCTGCCCGGCGGCTCCGGCTCGGCGCCCGACGCCGGCCGCTACGGCATCGAGGCCATGGAGCGCCTGATCAGCACGCTGCTGCGGCAGGGGGCGACCCGCCGCACGCTGGAGTGCAAGCTCTTCGGCGGCGCCGCGATGATCCCGGGACCGGGCTCGCTGAATGTCGGCGAGCGCAACACCCGGTTCGCCATTGACTACCTGCGCGACCACGAGATCACGCTGATCTCGAAGGACGTGCTCGGCAGCAGCCCGCGCAAGGTCTGCTTGTTCCCGCAGACCGGGCGGGTGATGGTGCGCCGACTGCCCCCCACCCAGCACAACCTCGTGCTGGCGCTGGAACGCGAGGCCCGGCGCAAGGCCGGTGGCGGCACCATGAACACGTCGTTTGCCGATCTGCCGTGATCCCCCCCCTTGCCTGTTCGTTCCGCACGTCCGCGCCAGGCGCCCCCATCCGCGTGCTCGTGGTCGATGATTCCTCGGCTGCGCGGGCCATGATCCGCGCCGTGCTGGCCCGCCACAGCGACCTGGTCTGCGTCGGCGAGGCCGCCGACGCGCTGCAGGCCCGGGAGATGATCCGCGGGCTCGATCCGGACGTGGTCACCCTCGACATGGTCATGCCGGGGATGGACGGCATGGACTTCCTGGAGCGGCTCATGCGGCTGCGGCCGACCCCGGTGGTGGTGGTCGCCTCCGCGACCCGCCAGCACCAGACGAACGTGCTGCGCGCCACGGCGCTCGGCGCGGTGGCCTTCATCGAGAAACCGATGCCCGGAGTGTCGGGCACCTTCGAAGCCTTCGAGAAGCACATCGTGGCCCGGCTGCGCGACGCCGTGCGCGCACGCCAGACGCTCCGCCGGGGCAGCGCTGCCGGCACGGTGGCGGTGGCGGCCCCGTCGACGTCCGGCCGCCTCATCGCCATCGGTGCATCGACGGGGGGCACTGAAGCCACGCCGCGCCTGCTCGCCGGCCTGTCGCCGGCCGTGCCGCCGGTGCTGATCGTGCAGCACATGCCGGTGGGCTTCTCGGCCCGCTATGCGGCGCGCCTGAACGGACTGGGTCCGCTGGCGGTCAGCGAAGCCTGCGACGGCGAGCCGCTGCAGACCGGCCACGCCTATGTCGCGCCGGGCGGGCAGCACCTGTCGGTGGAACGCGGACCCGCCGGCGGCCTGGTGGCGCGCGTCTCGGCGGGTGAACTGGTGCAGCGGCACCGGCCCAGCGTCGACGTGCTGTTCCGATCGGTGGCCAGGGTGGCCGGCGACCGCGCCATCGGCATCATGCTCACGGGCATGGGCGGCGATGGCGCGCTGGCGATGCGCTTGCTGCGCGAGGCGGGTGCCTACAACCTGGCGCAGGACGAAGCGACCAGCGCGATTTTCGGGATGCCCCGCGAGGCGATCCGGGCGGGGGCTTGCCAGGAGGTGCTGCCGCTCGATGCCATCGGCCCACGGGTGATGGCGCTGCTGGGGCTGGCGGCGCCAACGGCCCCCGGCACGCGGCTCAGGCCAGAAACAGCCCCTGCAGATCGCTGAGGAAGTCGAAGCCGCGCGGGGTGGGTGCGGCGCGCTCCCAGTCGCGCACCAGCAGGCCGCGCTGCTCGGACTGCGCCAGCGCCGCCTCGATGCTCGACAGCGGCAGCCCGGTGCGGTCGCGGAACAGCCCCAGATCGAAGCCGTCCTTCAGCCGCAGCGCGTTCAGCATGAACTCGAAGGGCAGCGCCTTGCGGCCGACCTCTTCGTCGTTCGACACTGCCTGTCCGGCCAGCGCCTTCTGCATGTACATCGCCGGTTCGCGCCAGCGCACCTGCCGCACGACCCGGTGCGGAAAGCTCAGCTTGGTGTGCGCGCCCGCGCCGATGCCGAGGTAATCGCCAAACTGCCAGTAGTTCAGGTTGTGCGTGCAGCGGTGACCCGGCCGCGCGAAGGCCGAAACCTCGTAGCGCGACAGGCCCTGCGCGCCGGTCATGTCCACGATCTGGTCGAGCATGTCGCTGGCCAGGTCGTCGTCTGGCACGGTCGGTGGATGCACGGCGAACAGCGTGTTCGGCTCGATCGTCAGGTGGTAGACCGACAGGTGCGGCGGCTGCAGCGCCAGGGCCGTGCGCAGATCTTCCGCAGCCTCGGCGAGCGTCTGGCCGGGCAGGGCATACATCAGGTCGAGGTTGAAGGTGTCGAAGGCTTGCGCGGCTTCCTCGGCCGCGGCGAGCGCCTGCCCGCGGTTGTGGACGCGCCCGAGCGCCCGCAGCTTGTCGTCATCGAAGCTCTGCACGCCGATCGACAGCCGCGTCACCCCCGCGTGGCGGAAGGCGCGGAAGCGTTCGCGCTCGAAGGTGCCGGGATTGGCTTCCAGCGTCACCTCGCAGCCCGGCGCCAGTGGCATCAGCGCCCGCACGTCGCTCAGCAGCCGCTCGATGCCCTCGGGCGAGAACAGGCTGGGCGTGCCGCCACCGATGAAGATGGACTGCACGCTGCGGCCCCAGACCAGCGGCAGTGCGGCTTCGAGGTCGGCGCGCAGGGCGTCCAGATACGCGGCCTCCGGGTGCCCGCCGCTGGCCGCCTCGTGCGAGTTGAAGTCGCAGTAGGGGCACTTGCGCAGGCACCACGGCAGGTGGATGTAGAGCCCCAGCGGCGGCGGTGCGCCGAGTTGCAGCGTGCCGGGGCGCAGGTAGCGCGCCACCACGTCGGTGCCATTGGCGGTGGCCGAGGTGTCCGCGGCGGCCTGGGCGGGCTGGATCGGGATGAACTCAGCCAAGCTGCCAGACCTCGCGCATCAGGGTCAGCATCTGCGCACAGGCCAGTGCGCGGTGGCTCTGGGCGTTCTTGACGTCGGCGGGCATCTCGGCAGCGGTCAGGCCCTGCGCCGGGACGAACATCAGCGGGTCGTAGCCGAAACCGCCCGCGCCGCGCCGCTCGGCCAGGATCTCGCCCTCCCAGCGCCCGAAGGCGATCAACGGCTCGGGATCGTCCGCCGAGCGCACGGCCACCAGCGCGCAGACGAAGCGGGCGCGGCGGGTCGCGGCGCCGTCGAGGGCGGCGAGCAGCTTGCGGTTGTTGGCCTCGTCCTGAAGCGCGCGCTGCGCCTCGCGGTCGATGCCGGCCGGAAATTCCACCGCCGCGTAGTGCGCCGACTGCACGCCTGGCGCTCCACCCAGCGCGTCCACGCACAAGCCGGAGTCGTCCGAGATCGCGGGCAGGCCGCTGGCGGCTGCCGCGTGGCGGGCCTTGGCGAGCGCGTTCTCGATGAAGGTGTGGTGCGGCTCCTCGGCTTCCGGGATGCCGAGCGCGCCTTGCGTGACCAGCTCGACCGACACGGGGGCCAGCAGCGCGCCGAGTTCCTTCAGCTTCTTGGCGTTGTTGGACGCCAGTACCAGACGATGTCGCAGACCCGCCATCGCTCAGCCCGCGATCGGTGCGGCCAGTGTCTGGCGCTGCAGCGCGACGAGGTCGCGGATGCCCTTGTCGGCCAGCGCGATCAGCGTGTCCATCTCGGCGCGGCTGAAGGGCGTGCCTTCCGCCGTGCCCTGAACTTCGACGAAGCCGCCCGAGCCGGTCATCACGACGTTCATGTCGGTGTCGCAGGCCAAATCCTCGACGTATTCGAGGTCCAGCAGCGCGACACCGTCCAGCAGCCCGACCGAGATGGCGGCCACGTGGTCGCGGATCGGGGATTCGGCGATCAGGCCCTTGGCGAGCAGGGTGCCGACGGCGTCCTGTGCCGCGACGAAGGCGCCGGTGATGGCGGCGGTGCGGGTGCCACCGTCGGCCTGCAGCACGTCGCAGTCGATCGTGATCGTGCGTTCGCCGAGCTTCTTCAGATCGAACACGCTGCGCAGCGAGCGGCCGATCAGGCGCTGGATCTCCTGCGTGCGGCCGGTCTGCTTGCCCTTGGCGGCTTCGCGGGCGCTGCGGGTGTGGGTGGCGCGGGGCAGCATGCCGTATTCGGCGGTGACCCAGCCTTCGCCGGAGCCCTTCTTGTGCGGCGGGACACGTTCCTCGACGGACGCCGTGCACAGGACCTTGGTGTCACCGAAGGCGATCAGCACCGAGCCTTCGGCGTGCTTGGTGTAGCCGCGGGTGAGCTGGACGGTGCGCAGGGCGTCGGGGGCGCGGTCGTTGGGGCGGGTCATGGTCATGGGGATGTCTGGTCTGTCTGGTCGGCTTAGCTGCGCTTCTGGGCGCTGCGCTTGATGGCTTCGTTGATCTCGCGGATCGAGCGTTCGATCTCGGCTTCGTCGAGCAGGTCGTCCGGGTTGCCGACGCCGGCACCGGCCTGGATGGTGGAGGCGAACACATCGTCGCCGAGCGCGTCGGTCTCGATGCCGGTGAGGGTCTCGTCGTCCTCGGCGGACTCCCACTCGACGGCGATCACGGTGACGTTGTCGCTCTTCTCGCCGGCGATGCGCAGTGCGCGCTCCACCAGATCGGGCGCGGCTTCGGTGATCGTGCCGTCGGCGAGGATGCGGGTGATGGTGTCGTCGTCAAGGGCGCCCCACAGGCCGTCGGAGCACAGCAGCAGCTTGTCGCCGGGCTGCAGCGTCACGGGGCCGACCAGGTCGATCACCGGCTTGCCCGGGCTGCCCAGGCAGGTGAACAGCACGTTGCGGTTGACCTTGTCGCCCAGCGGCACGACGCCGTTGAGCGATTCCTGCAGCTCGGAGTAGGAGTGGTCGCGGGTGCGGGCCTGCAGCCGGCCGCCGCGCACGAGGTAGAGGCGCGAGTCGCCGCAGTGCGCCCAGTAGGCGTCACGGCCTTGCAGGATGCAGGCGACGATGGTCGTGCGCGGGGTGTCGAGCAGGGCGCGTTCGGTGGCGTAGCGGATGAGCGCGTGGTGGCCGGCGAGGATGGACTCGGTCAGGAAGCGGCGCGGCTCGCGGATCACCGGCTTGGCGTCACGCTGGAACATGCCGGCCATGGTCTGCAGCGACATCTGCGAGGCGACTTCGCCCTCGGGGTGGCCGCCCATGCCGTCGGCGAGCGCGAACAGGCCGGAGTCACGGGTGTAGCAATACCCCATGCGGTCTTCGTTCTTCTCGCGCCCGCCACGGCGACTGATCTGGTAGACGGAAAAACGCATGGGCAGGGGTTCCGAGGAAGATTCCGGCGCGGTGGCGCTCACGCCTTGGCACCGGACTTGATGTTTTCAAGCTGAAGCTTGAGGCGCTCGCTGAAGCTGAGCTTGGTGTAGCGGCGTTCGGTTTCCCGGGACAGCTCCTTCTGGAGCGCGAAGACACTCTGCGGCCGCGCCAGCGGATCGAGCGACATGCACCATTCGGTCACCTCGATGAGGTTGTCCGAGTAGACATTGCGCAGGCGCGAGAGCGACAGGCTCAGGCGGTCCTTCTCGATGCGCTGCGGGGCGTCGTTCGGCGGGTAGCCCTGCATGCAGGCGTAGATGCACGCGCCGATGGCGTAGATGTCGGTCCAGGGGCCGAGCTGGCCGTCGCGGCGGTACATCTCCGGTGCCGCGAAGCCGGGGGTGTACATCGGCCGGATGAAGTTGCCTTCCTTCGACAGCACTTCGCGTGCGGCGCCGAAGTCGAGCATCACGGCCTTGTTCTCGTTGGTGACGAAGATGTTGGCCGGCTTGATGTCCAGGTGCAGCATCTTGTGCTGGTGCACGATGCGCAGGCCGCGCAGGATCTCGTCGAACAGGCTGCGGATGGTCGATTCGCGGAAGACCTTGTCGCGCTTGAGGTCGCGGGCGGTCACGATGAAGTCCTGCAGCGTGTCGCCCTGCAGGTAGTTCATCACCATGTAGACCGTCTCGTTCTCGCGGAAGAAGTTCAGCACCGAGACGACGCTCTGGTGGCTGATCTGCGCGAGCGAGCGGCCTTCCTCGAAGAAGCTCTTCAGGCCCAGGCGGTAGAGCGGCTGCTTCTCCGGTTTGACGCGCGGAATCAACTCCCCCGCAGAGCGCTCGGCCAGCGAAGACGGGAGGTATTCCTTGAGGGCCACCAGACGGCGCTCGGCATCTTCGGCGAGATAGACCACCCCGAATCCACCCGCTGCCAGCTTCCGGATGACCTGGTAGCCGCCTACCACCGTGCCGGGCGGCAACGGGGCAGGTTTTTGCTTTGACATAATCGTATTTTGATTGGGCGAAATCCGCGATGTCAGTTTACAGCATGACCGGTTATGCCAGCGCCTCCTCCAGCGCGCTGCCCGAGGCCGGGGAACACACCGAGAACACTGCCGCACAAGCGGGCTCCGCAGGATCGGTCACGGTGGAACTGCGCTCCGTGAACAGCCGATTCCTGGATCTGGCGCTGCGCCTGCCCGACGAATTCCGCGCGCTGGAGCCAGCGCTGCGCGAACTGCTCACCCGGACCTTCAAGCGCGGCAAGATCGAGCTGCGCCTGAACCCGGACCGCGCGCCCGACGCCGCCGCCGCGCTGCCACACCCCGAGCAGCTCGCCCGGCTGGCGGCGCTGCAGGTGGCCGTGCGCTCGCAGTTGCGCGACGCCGAGCTGATGTCGGTGCACGAGGTGCTGCAGTGGTGCCGCAGCACCGCGCCGGTGGCGATGCTCGACGATGTCGCGCTGGTCGCCGCCCGCCTGTGCGTCGAGCGGCTGGGCGAGGCCCGCGCCCGCGAGGGAGACCGGCTGGTCGCGATCCTGATGGAGCGTGTCGAGCACCTGCGCGGGCTGGCCACCCAGGCGGCACCGCTGGTGCCGCAGGTGGTGGCGCGCCAGCAGCAGCGTTTCCTGGAGCGCTGGAACGAGGCACTCGCCACGGCGGGCGCCAACCAGAGCGTCTCCGCGCAGTCGCTGGCCGAGCGGGCGATGTCGGAAGCCGCGGCGTTCGCGATCCGCATCGACGTCGCGGAAGAACTCGGCCGGCTGGGAGCCCACCTCGACGAGATCACCCGGCTGCTGCGCAAGGGCGGCGAGCTGGGCAAGCGGCTCGATTTCCTGATCCAGGAGCTGCACCGCGAGGCCAACACCCTGGGCTCGAAGTCCGCCGCGCTGGAGCTGACGCAGATCTCGGTGGAGATGAAGGTCGCGATCGAGCAGATGCGCGAGCAGGTGCAGAACATCGAGTGAACGGGCGCGGGCCCGGCGGCCCGTCGCAATGCAGAAGGCAGAAGGGCCACCCGAGGGTGGCCCTTCTTTTTGGCGTAGCGGGCGTTGCCGCTCGCCGCAGGTCTTAGCTGCGCGCCGCCGCCAGCGCGGCGTTGAGCGTGGCGCTCGGACGCATGATGGCCTTGGTCTTCTCTGCATCGGCCAGGTAGTAGCCGCCGATGTCGGCCGGCTGGCCCTGGACCGCGCTCAGCTCGGCCACGATCTTGGCCTCGTTCTCGGTCAGCACGGCGGCCAGCTTGCCGAAGTGGGCGGCCAGTGTGGCGTCCTCGGTCTGGGCGGCCAGTTCCTGGGCCCAGTACATCGCCAGGTAGAACTGGCTGCCGCGGTTGTCGAGCTGACCGGTCTTCGGGCTGGGCGACTTGTTGTTGTCGAGCAGCTTGCCGGTGGCAGCGTCGAGCGTCTTGGCCAGCAGCTTGGCCTGGGCGTTGTCTTCCTTGATGCCCAGCTCTTCCAGCGACACGGCCAGCGCCAGGAACTCACCCAGCGAGTCCCAGCGCAGGTGGTTTTCCTGCACCAGCTGCTGCACGTGCTTCGGGGCCGAGCCGCCGGCGCCGGTCTCGTACATGCCGCCGCCGTTCATCAGCGGCACGATCGACAGCATCTTGGCCGAGGTGCCCAGTTCCATGATCGGGAACAGGTCGGTCAGGTAGTCGCGCAGGATGTTGCCAGTGACGCTGATGGTGTCCAGGCCGCGGGCCACGCGCTCCAGGGTGAAACGCATCGCGCGCACCTGGCTCATGATGCGGACTTCCAGGCCCGTGGTGTCGTGGTCCTTCAGGTAGGTTTCCACCTTCTTGATCAGCTCGTTCTCGTGCGGGCGGTACGGGTCCAGCCAGAACACGGCCGGCATGCCGGAATTGCGGGCGCGCGTGACGGCCAGCTTGACCCAGTCGCGGATCGGGGCGTCCTTGACCTGGCACATGCGCCAGATGTCGCCGGCTTCCACGTTCTGGCTCAGCAGCACTTCGCCCGTGTCCAGGTCGGTGATGTTGGCCACGCCGGCTTCGGCGACCTCGAAGGTCTTGTCGTGCGAGCCGTACTCTTCGGCCTGCTGCGCCATCAGGCCGACGTTCGGCACCGTGCCCATCGTGCGCGGGTCGAAGTTGCCGTGCCACTTGCAGAAGTTGATCATCTCCTGGTAGATGCGGGCAAAGGTCGACTCCGGCATCACGCACTTGCTGTCGTAGGACTTGCCGTCGGCGCCCCACATCTTGCCGCCCTGGCGCATCATCGCCGGCATCGAGGCGTCGACGATGATGTCGTTGGGCGAGTGGAAGTTGGTGATGCCCTTGGCCGAGTCCACCATCGCCAGACGCGGACGGTGCTCCTGGCAGGCGTGCAGGTCGCGGATGATCTCGTCGCGCTTGGATTCCGGCAGCGTCTTGATCTTGTCGTACAGGTTCACCATGCCGTTGTTGACATTGATGCCCAGCTCGTCGAACAGCGCGCCGTGCTTCTCGAAGGCGTCCTTGTAGTAGATCCGGACGCAGTGGCCGAAGACGATGGGGTGCGAGACCTTCATCATCGTCGCCTTGACGTGCAGCGAGAACAGGATGCCGGACTGGCGGCAGTCTTCCAGCTCGGCCTCGTAGAAGTCGCACAGGGCCTGCTTGCTCATGAACATCGAGTCGATGATCTCGCCGTCGAGCAGGGCCAGCTTCGGCTTCAGCACGATGGTCTTGCCGCTGGCGGTGAGCAACTCCATCTTGACGTTGCGGGCCTTGTCCAGCGTCAGCGATTTTTCGCCGTGGTAGAAGTCGCCGTGCTCCATGTGGGAGACATGGGTCTGCGACCACTGCTTCCACTCGCCCATCGAATGCGGGTGCTTGCGGACGAAGTTCTTGACCGCCAGCGGCGCGCGGCGGTCGGAGTTGCCTTCACGCAGCACCGGGTTCACGGCGGAGCCCAGGCACTTGCCGTAGCGGGCCTTGATGGCCTTTTCCTCGTCGGTGGTCGGGTTTTCCGGGACGTCGGGAACGCCGTAGCCCTTGGATTGCAGTTCCTTGACGCAGGCCACCAGCTGGGCGACCGAGGCGCTGATGTTCGGCAGCTTGATGATGTTGGCGTCCGGCTCCAGCGTCTTCTTGCCCAGCTCGGCGAGCGTGTTGGGCACCTGCTGGCGGGCCGTCAGGTATTCCGGGAACTCGGCCAACACGCGGGCGGACACGGAGATGTCGGCCTTCTGGATGTTGATGCCGACCGGCGCCGTGAAGGTGCGCACGATGGGCAGGAAAGCGCAAGTCGCCAGCAAGGGCGCTTCATCGGTCAGGGTGTAGATGATGGTCGGCTGCTTGGTCGTCATTCACGAATCTCCGTGTAGGGGGCTTGTGGCCCGATTGTCTCCTGCCTGCGGCGGCCGGACCGGTGCGTCAGCGCCATGGGGTGACGTGCAGGCCGGTGCTTGGAGGTCGCAGGACACTGCGGGCATCAGGTTCCGATCGATGTGCGAACCCTGTACCCGAACGGAGCACTTTGCCATCAGATCCTGTGCAGGTGCTGACTGAGCGCTGGCCGGCGGTCGATCGTGGTGTTGGCCAATCGGGTGCAGTCGCAAACGTCATCAAATTTGATGATGTGGCGAGGTCAATGGGGCGTGCGTTTTGTCACATTGAGTGACCTCTCGCGATATCCTGCTTTTGACTTTTCGCAATCCAGACTGGTGTCAGATGTTCTGGCCGAGGGTGTCGAGAGTCTCCAGGGGGAGTTCTGATGTCGCATCGCCACGTCTGCATCTCGACCAGCCACGTCGATGCCTCCGAACGACACGCCTACTGGGCCGATCTGGTGTGTGCCCATCTGGTGAAGGTCAACTGCCTCGAAGTGACGCAGCCCGCCCGGTTCTCCGGTCACATCGAACAACGGCAGCTTGGCGCGCTGAGCGTCTCCCGTATCCGGTCGCAAGCCCAGCGGTTGCGCCTCACCCCCGAGGTCATCGCCCAGTCCAGCGAGGAGCAGGTGCTGGTCAACATCCAGCGACGCGGCACTTCGGCGGTGCGCCAGGACGGGCGTGAAGCGGCGCTGGTGCCGGGTGATGTGGCGCTCTACACCAGTGACCGGCCGTATGAACTGGCGTTCGAGGCGAGTTTCGAACAGACCGTGCTGATCATGCCTGCACAGGCGATCCGGGCTTTGGTGCCGGACCTGCACTGCGCGACCGCGACCACGCTGCCCTGCGCCCACCCGACCGCCACGCTGCTGCGGCACGCGGCGGAAACGCTGTTCGAGTACCGCGATTTGTTCGCTACCGATGCACTGAGCGATGTGGTCGGGCACCTTGTGGTGGGATGTGCGGCCGAGATCATCGCTAAGCCGCCGCGGCATGTGGGTGAGTGCCAAGCGGTGTTTACAAAGGCGGCGGCGCCTGCTGCTGACTCACCACCCTGGGAAAAACCCGAGAAGCTCACGCCCAAGGAGTCGGCGGTGCTGGGCCTGATGGCAAAAGGCTACAGCTATGTCGAGGTGGCGGATTGCCTCGGGGCGTCAGTCGATACGGTGCGCACGCATGTTCGCGGGCTCTATGCGAAGTTGGGGGTGCATAGCAAGAATGAGGCAGTGTTTGAGGCGAAGAGGGTGGGGTGGCTTAGATGATGGTTGTATTAAGTCATCAGTTCATGCGATGTAGTGTTGGCTGCTTGGGAAAATACTTAATCCTACTTCAACTTGATTGAACCGGAGATTCTCATGACTACTGGTATTGCTGCTAGTAAGTTGGCAAAAATGTCGGAAGATGAGCTTTATTCGCATCTCGGAGCAATAAATAAAGAAGACGAGATAGCGCTTAATGGTCCCATTACTTTGGTTGATGGAGTAAAAAATTTATCGGATGAAAATGATGAGACGGTTGGTAAGCTATATTTTCGACGATTGAATAAGCAGGCGAAAGAATTTTTTTGCGGGGGGTGCAGTGAAGATGGGGCAGTAAACTGTTTGGATCGTCTTAAATCTGCTTTAAATTTAAAAAATGTTGATAGCGCTGATGCTATCAAAGTCGTTTCTGGATTGTTTTTGGCTCAGTTTGGGTGGCCTGCAGTGATCGCTGGGATTGTTGCGGCAGTTCTGGTTAATTTTTTGCTACCTGCTGTGGTTGAGGATTTGTGTTCCGTCTGGATTGTCGATTGAATAGGGTCATCGTATCTAAAAATCGCCGAAGTTCTTCATTGAGGATACTATTGGCGGTCACTGTTTGATTTATTTTCCATCTCAAGGTTAAAACCGCCGGCTTTAGCTGTAAGTCTGGATTTTCGACTTGTGTTTGTGTTGTGTTTGGCTCAGACCCTGGATCTGTGGACTTTCAGTCGGCGAGCCTGAGCCTCATCCCATCAGCTTTCCTGATTAGCAATGATCTTCAGCAAGGAGCCAGCCGAAGGTCAGGCGTAGCGTAGAGGACAGACCAAGCGCAGGAGCGAGCACATGCCGATGAACCGAATCCAGTTCCAGCAGGGGATGTCGCTGCCGGAGTTCATGGC
>NZ_CAWURG010000030.1:0-64435 GCF_963924895.1 uncultured Sphaerotilus sp. | reverse complement strand
CACAAGATGAAATACACTTGGATGAAAGCAAAGCGTCGGGATAAAGTGGTTCTTGAACAGGATGTCGCTGAAATTCTCGATGGATTTGGCAAAAAATATAAGTTTGAATTTTAAGTATTTAACTTATTTGAAATTGCTTAGCAGCCGTTATTCTTGCATCCTGCGCATTTCCACGTTCTGAAGAGAGCGCCTACAACCGCGGGGTAAACGCATACCGCGCAAAAGACTTTGCGACAGCGAGAGTCGCGTGGTCAAAATCTGTGGCTAGCGGGGACCATTCGGCAGAAAACAACCTCGGTTATCTGCTCTATGAAGGGCTTGGCGGCCCCAAAGATCGCGCGCGCGCCGTGGAGTTGTGGCGAAATGCCGCTCAGGCGGGCCATTCCGAAGCTCAATGGCACTTGGGCCACGCATTTCAAGCCGGCGAGGCCGTTCCTCAAAGCAACGCCGAGGCCTACGCGTGGTTCAGATGCGCTATCGCAACCGCCGAGTTGCCTGGTGGCAGAAACTCGAATGTCGAAAGCGATATTTCCAAGGACGCGCACCGCTCACTGGAGCGGCTCCTGGCTTCTATTAGCAAAGAAGACTTTGAGCGCGGAGAAGTATTGGCGAAACAATACATACGCGCGTTCGCTCGGCGAAGTAAAACCTAAACAATTTCTTCAAACGGACAGTCAACAAGCTACGCCGGCAGCCTGCCGCCAAGAGATTCCGTGGGATTTTTTGGACTACCCGAATGACAATAGTCAAATTTAAAAAATTCGTCGCAAGGTCCGACAGTAGTAGTTCGCCAGCTCACCACTATTAAATACCGAGTGCGCCGTTGCGACTTATTAACGCCCAACGTCAAATACAATGATTCAAATATTAACGCTTCTCCCACTCGCCCTGATGCTCGCTCTATATGCCGTGGCGGTAAAGTCCGCGGCACGGATTCTTGGAAGAATGAATGTCTCGTGGAAACACGCATTCATGTATGTGGGCACAGTGGTATTCATGGCGATAGTTTTCAAATTAATCATCACTTTCGCAGGCCTGCACGTCCCCTTGGTCATGGCGCTCTTGATCAGCCTTCTTCTACAAGCCGTCACTGGTGGGTGGTTCTTTGCCAACCGGGCAACAACACGTGATGGTCAGGCAATCGGTCGCCTCGGGGGCGTTCCTTTGTCAGTAACCGCGTTCTTGCTAGTGACCCTCGTCGCCTTTCTGTTCATGGTGTTCAGTCACGCGCTTCCGCCCGACGCACCCTGACGCCACCGTCAAGTGGCCATGAAATATCAGAACCATTGACTCTCCCCCAGTCAAGTCAAATCCCCTTATCGAGAATCCCCAATGGACCACCCGGCCGCAGAAACTGCGCCTTCCCCCGCCACACCGCCCCCCGACAGCCGCGCCCCGGAAACCACCGCCGACCTCGACACCGCCCTGACCTGCCTGGTGATGATCGCCCGCTTCCACGGCATCGCCGCGGACCCGGCGCAGATCGCCCATGAACACAAGGCGCCGGGCGCAAAAATGGACACGCCCGGGCTGCTGTTGGCGAGCCGGGCGCTCCAGCTGCACGCCCGCAGCGTGCGCCCCCGGCCCGAGCGGCTGGCGACCACGCCGCTGCCGGCCATCGGCATCGGCCCGTATGGCGAGTGCTTCATCCTGGCGCGGGTCGATGGCGACCGCGTGCTGATCCAGTCGCCCGCCGTCGGCCACCCGGAGACGCTGACGCTGGACGCCCTCGCCGCCCGCTGGACCGGCGAGCTGGTGCTGTTCACCTCGCGCGCCTCGCTGCTCGGCGAGCTGGGCAAGTTCGATTTCAGCTGGTTCATCCCGGCGGTGGTCAAGTACCGGCGCCTGCTGCTGGAGGTGCTGGCGGTCAGCTTCGTGCTGCAGCTCTTCGCGCTGATCACGCCGCTGTTCTTCCAGGTGGTGATGGACAAGGTGCTGGTGCACCGCGGTTTCACGACGCTGGACGTGATCGCCGTCGGGCTGGTGGTGGTGATCGTGTTCGAGATCGCGCTGACCGCGCTGCGCAGCTACGTCTTCGCGCACACCACCAGCCGCATCGACGTGGAACTCGGCGCCCGGCTGTTCCGGCACCTGCTCGCGCTGCCGCTGTCCTACTTCCAGGCACGGCGCGCCGGCGACTCGGTGGCGCGGGTGCGCGAGCTGGAGAACATCCGCGCCTTCCTGACCGGCAATGCGCTGACGCTGGTGCTGGACCTGCTGTTCTCGGTCGTGTTCCTCGCGGTGATGTGGCGCTACAGCCCGGCGCTCACCGGCGTCGTGCTGGTCTCGCTGCCCTGTTATCTCCTCGTCTCGCTCGGCTTCACGCCGCTGCTGCGCACCCGCCTGAACGAGAAGTTCAACCGCGGCGCGGAGAACCAGGCCTTCCTCGTCGAGACCCTCGGCGGCATCGACACCGTCAAGTCGATGGCGGTCGAGCCGCAGTGGACCCGCCAGTGGGACCAGCAGCTCGCCGCCTACGTCTCGGCCGGTTTCCGCACAGCCACGCTCGGCACGCTCGCCAACAGCAGCGTGCAGCTCATCAGCAAGCTGGTGACGGTGGCGACCATCTACCTCGGCGCCCGGCTGGTGATCGGCGGCGAGCTGAGCGTGGGCGAGCTGATCGCGTTCAACATGCTGGCCGCGCAGGTGGCGCAGCCGGTGATGCGGCTGGCGCAGATGTGGACCGATTTCCAGCAGACCGGCCTGTCGGTGCAGCGCCTGGGCGACATCCTCAACACCCGCACCGAGATCGCTGGCGCCCGCAGCACGCTGCCGCCGATCCGCGGCCAGATCGACTTCGACCAGGTCCACTTCCGCTACCGGCCGGACGGGCAGGACGTGCTGCGCCAGGTCAGCCTGCGCATCGGCGCGGGCGAGGTGATCGGCATCGTCGGCCGCTCCGGCTCGGGCAAGAGCACGCTGACGCGGCTGGTGCAGCGCCTGTATGTGCCCGAGCGCGGGCGGGTGCTGGTGGACGGCGTCGATCTGGCGCTGGTGGACTCGACCTCGCTGCGGCGCCAGATCGGCGTGGTGCTGCAGGAGAACGTGCTGTTCAGCCGCAGCATCCGCGACAACATCGCGCTGGCCGATCCCGGCGCGCCGCTGGAGGTCGTGATGCAGGCGGCCCGGCTGGCCGGCGCGCACGAGTTCATCACCGAGCTGCCCGAGGGCTACGACACGCTGGTCGGCGAACACGGCTCGTCGCTGTCCGGCGGCCAGCGCCAGCGCATCGCCATCGCGCGGGCGCTGATCACCAATCCGCGCATCCTCATCTTCGACGAGGCCACCAGCGCGCTCGACTACGAGAGCGAGCGCATCGTCCAGCAGAACATGCGCGCCATCTGCCAGGGCCGCACGGTGATCATCATTGCCCACCGCCTGTCCGCCGTGCGCGAGGCACACCGCATCCTCGCGATGGACCGCGGCCAGATCGTCGAAGCCGGCACCCATGCCGAGTTGCTGGCCCGCCCCAAGGGCCTGTACGCCTACCTCCACCGCCTCCAGCAGAGCTGACGGACCCCCATCCCATGACCACTTCCACGCTGAAATGGCGCGGCCAGGCACTGGCCGATCTGCTGCGCCGCTACGCCGCCGTGTTCGGCCTCGCCTGGTCGCAGCGCCACACGCTCGACCCGGTGCCGCGCCTGCCGCACGAGGCGGAGTTCCTGCCGGCGGCGCTCGCGCTGCAGGAGACGCCGCTGTCGCCCGCGCCGCGGGTGGCGATGTGGAGCATCGTCGCCTTCGTGGCGCTCGCGCTGGGCTGGGCGACGGTCGGGCGCATCGACGTGGTCGCGACCGCGTCCGGCAAGGTCGTGGCGCAGGTGGGCAGCAAGGTGGTGCAGCCGATCGAGACGGCCACCGTGCGCGCCATCCTCGTGCAGGAGGGCCAGACGGTGCACGCCGGGCAGGTGCTGATCGAGCTGGACGCCAGCGTCGCGCAGGCCGACCGCACGCGGCTGGCGGGCGAACTCGCCGATGCGCGGCTGCAGGCGGTCCGCGCACAGGCGCTGCTGGCGGCCATCGACAGCGGGCAGGCGCCCCGGCTGGCGGGCGGTGTGTCCCTGCCCGCCGACCGGCTGCAGGCCGCGCAACGCCTGCTGACCAGCCAGCACCAGGAGTACCTCGCCCGCCAGCGCCGCATCGACGCCGAACTGGCCCGCGCCGACGCCGAGCGGCAATCCACCGTGGAAGCGGTGCGCAAGCTCGAAGCCACCCTGCCGATGGCCGAGCGCCGCGCGCAGGACTTCAAGGACCTCGCCGACGAGAACTTCATCTCCCGCCACGGCTACCAGGACCGCGAACAGGCCCGCGTCGAAAAGACCGCCGACCTCGCGACGCTGCGCAGCCGCCTGGCCGAGATCGACGCGGGCCGGCGCGCGACCGTCGACCAGAAACACGAACTCGCCACCCAGACCCGCCGCACCGCGCTGGACAGCGTCAACGAAGGCACGCAGCGCGCAGCCTCGCTGGAGCAGGAACTCGCCAAGGCCGACAGCCACGGCCGCCAGATGCAGCTCACCGCGCCGGTCGACGGCACGGTGCAGCAGCTCGCGGTGCGCACCGTGGGCGGCGTGGTGACGCCGGCGCAGCCGCTGATGGTGATCGTGCCGACGCACGAGACGCTGGAGGTCGAGGCCATGGTCGAGAACAAGGACATCGGCTTCGTGCGGGTCGGGCAGGAAGCGGTGGTCAAGGTCGAGACCTTCCAGTACACCCGCTACGGCACCGTGCCGGGCGTCATCACCTCGGTCTCCCACGACGCCATCAGCGACGACAAGCGCGGCCTGATCTACGCCACCCGCGTCCGGCTGGACCGCAAGAGCCTCGACATCGACGGCGTGGACGTGGCCCTGACGCCGGGCATGGCCGTCACGGTCGAAGCCAAGCTCGGCACGCGGCGGGTGATGGACTATTTCCTGAGCCCGTTCCAGCGGGCGGTGGGGGAAAGTCTCAGGGAGCGTTGACATCCTCCCCGCCCTAAAGGACGGGGATTCCGGCGGACGTGATGGGTGCCGACATCCGGATCAACGGATCGCGCCCTGAACAACCGCCAGCGCCTGCTCCAGATCCGCCACCAGATCCTCCACCGCCTCCAGCCCGATGCACAGCCGCACCAGCGTCCCGCGGTACGGCGTCGCCAGCGCGCGCATCGCCTTGGGCTGGTAGGGCACGGCCAGACTCACCGGCCCGCCCCACGACCAGCCGATGCGGAACAGCCGCAGCGCGTCGACGAAGGCATCGACCTGCGCGGCGCTGTAGCGGGGATCGAACTCGACCGTGACCAGCCCGGCCGCTGCCGAACACAGCCCCGCCCAGTGCGCGTGCCCCGGTGAACCGGGCAGCGCCGGATGCAGCACCCGCACGAACTCGGCCCGCCCCGCGCACCAAGCGGCGATATGCCGCCCCGCCGCGTCCTGCGCCGCGTAGCGCAGCGCCAGCGACGGCAGGCCGCGCAGCAGCGCCTCCACATCGTTCGCGCCCACGCCCAGCCCGAGCCGGCTGTGGCACCACGCGAGCCGCTGGTGCAGCGCGTCGTCCCGGCACGCGACCGAGCCCATCAGCACGTCCGCGCCGCCGGACGGGTACTTGGTCAGCGCATGCACCGTCACGTCCACCGCCTGCCCCTCGCCGAGGTCGAAAGCGTTGAACGCGATCCCGGCGCCCCAGGTGTTGTCGAGTGCGACCACCGCCTGCGGCGCATGCACCCTCGCCTCGCGCACCAGACGGCGCAGGTCCGGGAACTCCAGCGTCACCGACCCTGGCGCCTCCAGCCAGACCAGCTTCGTCTTCGGCGACAGCGCCACCACCAGCGATACCGGGTCCATCGGGTCGTACATGCGGCAGGAGATGCCCCACTGCTTCAGCTCGTGCGCGGCAAAGCTGCGGCTCGGACCGTAGACGTTGTCCGGCAGCAGCACCTCGTCACCCGCCGACAACAGCGCCATGTCCACCAGCGTGATCGCCGACAGCCCGCTCGGGGCGAGCAGGACGTGTTTCGCGCCTTCGAGCGTGGCAAGCCGCGCCTCCAGCGTGAACGTGGTCGGCGTGCCGTGCAGGCCGTAGGTGTAGCCGCTCTTGTCGTCCCAGCGGCGCGTGCGCATCGCCGCGACGTTCGGAAAGAACACCGACGAGGCCTTGAACACCGCCGGCGGCAGCGCGTCGAACTCCGGCGGCGCCGCGTAGGGGTGGTGGATCAGGGCCGTCGCCAAGGCGTCTTTCCGGTCCGTCACAGCAGCTCGCCCACCAGGTCGTGGCCCGAGGCGCCGACGATGCGCACCCGTGCGAAGTCGCCGACCTTCATCGTCTTCGAGGCCTTGGTCGGCGGCAGGATCTTCACCGTGCCGTCGATCTCGGGCGCGTCCGCGTAGGTGCGCGCCACGCCGCCTTTCTTGCCCATCGACGGCGCGCTGTCGACCAGCACCTGCATGGTCGAGCCAACGCGGCGCTGCAGCTTGGCAGTCGACACCGATTCGGCGACGGCCATGAAGCGGGCACGGCGCTCCTCGCGCACGGCGTCCGGCAGCGCGCCTTCCAGCGCATTGGCCGGCGCGCCCTCGATCGGCGAGTAGGCGAAGCAGCCGGCGCGGTCGATCTGCGCTTCCTTCAGGAAGTCGAGCAGGTACTCGAACTCGGCTTCGGTCTCACCGGGGAAGCCAGCGATGAAGGTCGAGCGCACGACGATCTCGGGGCAGGCCTCGCGCCACTTCAGCAGCCGCTCCAGGTTGCGTTCGCCGCTCGCGGGCCGCTTCATGCGCTTGAGCACGTCGGGGTGCGCATGCTGGAATGGCACGTCCAGGTACGGCAGCACCAGCCCCTCGGCCATCAGCGGCAGGATCTCGTCGACGTGCGGGTACGGGTAGACGTAGTGCAGCCGGACCCAGGCGCCGTGCTGCTTCGCCAGCTCACCCAGTTGCGCGACGAGGTCGAGCATCTTGGTCTTCACCGGCTTGCCGTCCCAGAAGCCGGTGCGGTACTTGACGTCGACGCCGTAGGCGGAGGTGTCCTGGCTGATGACGAGCAGCTCCTTCACGCCGCCCTCGAACAGCGCACGGGCCTCGTTCAGCACATCGCCGATCGGCCGCGAGACGAGGTCGCCGCGCATCGACGGGATGATGCAGAACGAGCAGCGGTGGTTGCAGCCCTCGCTGATCTTCAGGTAGGCGTAGTGCTTCGGGGTCAGCTTGATGCCGGCGGCGGGCACGAGATCGATGAAGGGGTCGTGCGGCTTGGGCACGTGCAGGTGGACGGCGTCCATCACTTCCTGCGTCGCGTGCGGGCCGGTGACGGCGAGCACGCTGGGGTGCATCTGGCGCACGAGGTTGCCGCCGTCGCCGCCGGTCTTGGCGCCGAGGCAGCCGGTGACGATGACCTTGCCGTTGGCCGCGAGCGCTTCGCCGATGGTGTCGAGGCTTTCGCGCACGGCATCGTCGATGAAGCCGCAGGTGTTGACGATCACCAGATCAGCGCCCTGGAAGGTCTTGCTGGTGGCGTAGCCTTCGGCGCTGAGCTGGGTCAGGATCAGCTCGGAGTCGGTGAGCGCCTTCGGGCAGCCGAGCGAGACGAAGCCGATGCGCGGAGCGTGGTCTTGCATGGGGGTGTTTTGCATGGGCGACATTGTGCCGCCACCACCGCCCTCGTGCGCCGCCGCAAGGAGCAGCCCGCCCCCTTATCGGGCCTGACTGGCGGCAGCTTCCGCCGCGGTCTTCGAATAGCGCTCGGCGCCGGTGAGCTAGCGCACCCAGCTCCTGAACGGAACGATGCTTTCCGCGGTGCGCTGCACGGCGCCGATGGCAGAGTTTTCTGCCGCCTCGGTGCCGCGGTCGCTCAGCGGAGACAGGGTGATCGGGCGACCTCGGGCGCCGTCCGGTGGACACCGCCGCCACGCCCACCCTCAGACGATATGATCAAACCACGCCTGCAGCGGTCTGACCGTCCGCTTCACGACTGATCCTCTATCAAGAATCTTGTTCCGCGCCATGCCCCAGCCGCCGGGCGTTTCGCCTCGCCGGGTGAACGCCTCCGCTCCCTCCAGATCCCGCTACAGCGCCACCCTGACCGGAGGCCCGCTGATGCTGCCCGAGAGCCGGCGCATCGCGGCGCTGCGGCTGCAGTCGCCCACGCTGGCCGAGTGGCGCCAGGCGATCGGGCCGGACAACCTGCTGCAGAAGAACAGTCCCGCCACGGCCGTGCGGCTGGCCGGTCTGATCCGTGACCGGCTGGACACCCTGCCCCGTGTCGCCTGGGACATCGTCGCCACCGGCTCGCAGGAGGCCGCGACCCAGACGCTGCTGGTGGCGGCACTTTTTCACAGTGCGTTGCTGGCCGATTTCATGCACGACGTGCTCCTCGCGCACCATCGACGCTTCGACAACACCTTGTCGCGGCGGGCGTGGGAGCCATTTCTGGCGGACTGCGCAGCGCGTGACACAGGCGTCGACGTCTGGACCTCCGCGACCCGCGCCAAGCTGTGGCAGGTGATCGTGCGGATCCTGGTCGAAGCGCGCTACCTCGACGCGCCTCGGACGTTGCGCTTGCGCACGCCCGGCGTCCATCCGGACCTCGCTCGCCTGCTCAAGTCCCTGGGAGAGAACAAGATGATTGACCTGCTGGAACTGCAGCCTCTGCATGCGCGCGCATGAGCATGACCTTTGACGAGCGGCTCAACCGCATCCTGCCCCGCATCACCTCCGACGACTTCCTGCTCAACCGCGGCATGGGCAATGAAATCGGCTTCTGGATCTTCGACTACCCGCCCGAGGACGAAGTCGCAATGCGCGCCTTCGTGCGCGAGGTGATCGAGCCGGCGCTGGCGCGGCAGTCACCGCCGCTGCGCTTCAAGACCATCGACCTGTTCGCGCTGATGATCGAGGTGCTGCGCGAGCGGGGTCTGCTGGACAAGGTGATCCAGATGCAGGCCGACAAAGGTGCCGAGGCCACGCTGCCGGGCCTGCGCTCGGTGCTGCGTGAAGACAAGGTGGCTCAGCGCATCGCGGCTGAAACCGATGTCGAGACGATCGACCTGCTGATGTTGACGGGCGTCGGTGCCGCCTATCCGGTGCTGCGCAGCCACACGCTGCTGTCGGCGCTGCATCCGCTGGTGGGCAACAAGCCGGTGCTGATGTTCTTTCCGGGCAGCTACAACGGGTTCTCGCTCAGCCTGTTCGACCGGCCGATCCACCAGGACGGCGACCACTACTACCGCGCCTTCCGGCTGGTGGATTGACGCCTCCTGCAGCGGCTGCCCGCTGCGCTGGTGCCGCCGCAACACCCACACACAACAACATCCCAGGGGAGTCCACACCCATGCAGATCCGCGACCTGTTCCTCAAGCCGATCGACCGCCCGATCAACGGCGTCATCAAGGCCGACCAGCGCGACGCCGCCAGCATCTGGCAGGAACTCGACGAATACGTCCTCACGACGCAGCTCGTCGGGTATTTCCGCAAGTTCTTCGACGCCTATCTGGCAGCAGCAGACAACCCCAATGACCCGGTGCTGGCAGCGCGCATGGGCGTGTGGGTGTCGGGCTTCTTCGGCTCGGGCAAGTCGCACTTCATCAAGATCCTGTCCTACCTGCTGGAGAACCTCGAAGCGCACGACCCTGTGACGGGCACCACCCGGCGTGCCGCCAGCTTCTTCGACGCGAACAAGATCAAGGATCCGATGCTGCTGGCCGACGTGCAGCGCGCCACGCGCGGCAGCGCCGACGTGATGCTGTTCAACATCGACGCGAAGGCCACCGGGAAGTCGGAACGCGACGTGATCCTGCAAGTCTTCCTGCGCGTGTTCAACGAGCGCCTGGGCTACTCGGAGGAGCCGCACATCGCCCAGCTCGAACGCCACCTCGTGGCACAGGGCGCCTACGACACCTTCCAGGCCGAATTCCTGGCACGCAAGGGTTCCGCATGGAGCAAAGAGCGGGACTCCGTCGATTTCCTCCGTGACGATGTCGTGGCGTCGCTGGCGGTTGCGCTGGGCATGCGCGAGGAGTCCGCGGCGGCCTGGTTCGACAACGCGCGCGACAACTACAAGATCAGCATCGAGGGGCTGGCCACGCTGATCCGCGACTACCTGGAGACCCGGCCGGCGGGGCACCGCGTGGTGTTCCTGGTGGACGAGATCGGGCAGTTCATCGGCGCCAACACGCAACTGATGCTGACGCTGCAGACCATCACGGAGCAGCTCGGCACCTTGTGCAAGGGCCGCGCCTGGGTCATCGTCACCAGCCAGGAGGACATCGACGCGGCCCTCGGTGACGCCAACAAGGCGCGCAGCCAGGACTTCTCGAAGATCCAGGGCCGCTTCCACACCCGGCTGTCGCTGGCCAGCTCCAACACCGACGAGGTGATCGGCGAGCGGCTGCTGGCCAAGACCGAGGACGCGCACCGGGCCTTGCGCGGCGTGTTCGAACGCCAGAGCGACATCATCAACAACCAACTCTCCTTCGTCGGCGCGACGATGAGCCTGCGCGGCTACCGGGACGCGGCCGAGTTCGTGGCGATGTACCCGTATGCGCCCTACCAGTTCGCGCTGCTGCAGAAGGTGTTCGAGTCGATCCGCCGGGTCGGCGCCACGGGCAAGCACCTGTCGCGGGGGGAGCGCTCCCTGCTCGACGCCTTCCAGTCGGCCACGCGGCGCAATGAACTTCGGGGCATCGACGCGCTGGTGCCGCTGCAGGACTTCTATCCGTCGATCGAGAGCTTCCTGGACACCTCCGTGAAGCGCGCCATCGACCAGGCTGGTGACAACCGCGCGCTGCAGTTGCCCGGTGATCTGGACCTGCTCAAGGCGCTGTTCCTGATCCGCTACGTGGCCGAGGTGCTCAAGCCGACGCTGGACAACCTCGCCACGCTGAGCCTGGACCGCATCGACGCCGACAAGCTCGCCTTGAAGCGGCGGCTGCAGGCCAGCCTGGAGCGGCTGGAGGCGGAAAAGCTCGTGAGCCGCAATGGCGACCAGTGGTTCTTCCTGACCAATGAGGAGCGCGATGTGGCCCGCGAGATCGGCCATGTCGAGGTGTCGGCGGCGGAGAAGGCACGGCTGCTGGGCGAGATGGTGTTCGACGAGGTGCTGGCCGGGCAGACCCGCGTGCGCCACCGCGACACCAAGGGCGACTACGACTTCAACCGATTGCTGGACGGGGCGCCGTACAAGGCGGCGCACCATGTCCTGAGCGTCGAGGTGCTGACGCCGCTGGGCGACGACTACGAGCGGCTGTCGGAGAGCTACTGCCTGCTGCGCAGCGGGGAAGGCGAAGGCCGGGCGCTGATCCGGCTCGACGAGGGGCAGCGGCTGGACGTGGAGCTGACGCTGTACCTGCAGATCGAGAAGTTCGTCGAAGGGCCGAAGGCGGGCACGGCGACGCCCTCGCTGCGCAAGATCATGGCTGAGCGCAAGGACGAGAACCGCGAGCGCCGCACCCGGCTGGTCGGTCAGCTCGCCGGGCTGATGACGGGCGGCACCTTCTACGCCAAGGGCCAGTCGCTCACCAGCCGCGCCGCCAGCCCCGGCACGCTGCTCGACGAGCTGGTGAACTACCTGATCACCAACACCTTCCATAAGCTGAAACTGCTGAAGGTGCGCCAGAACGACCCGGTGGCGGAGATCCGGGCGGTGCTGGCGGCCGACGACGTGACGCAGCGCGGTCTGGCGCTGGGCGGCGAGGCGGGCAATCCGCAGGCGCTGGCCGATGTGCGTGAGTACCTGACGCTCAAGGCCCGGGACACCCGTGTGCTGCTGGCCGATGTGGTGGACCGCTACAGCGGCGTGCCGTATGGGTGGAAGCCGGACTGGGAGACGGTGCTGATCGTGGCGCGGCTGTTCATGGCCGGCGAGGTGAAGCTGATGCTCGAAGGGGCGGACCTGACGCCGGCTGCGGCGGTCGAGGTGCTGACCAAGCCGGCGCGGTTCAAGCAGGTGAGCATCCTCAAGCGCAAGCAGGCGGACGCGGGCAGCGTCAAGCGGGCACGGGAGCTGTACAAGGAGCTGTTCGCCGAGCTGGCGCGGGAGGACGCCGACGCGCTGGTGGCGGACTGGCGCGGCCAGCTCGACGGCTGGGCGCTGCGGCTGCGGCAGTTCAAGGCGCTGGCGGCGCAGAAGCACCATCCGGGGCTGAAGACACTGGAGGCCCTGCTCGCGCAGGTGCAGGCGCAGCAGGCGATCCGCGATGCCTACGAGTTCATCGAGGCGCTGCACCGGGGTCGGGACGACTGGCGCGACGCGGGCGAGGACATGGCCGACCTGGGCGCCTTCTATGAGCAGCAGTTGCCGACCTGGCGCCGGCTGCTGGAGGCGCTGGCAACCTTCGAGGACAACCGCGAAGCGCTGGCGAAGGAGACCAAGGCGGGCGAGGCGCTGAAGGCGATGGAAGCCTTGCGCGACGACGCGGCGCCGTACAGCAAGATCGCCCGCATCGAGCCGCTGGTCGCCACGGTGCAGACGGTGAACGACGCGTTGGCCGGGGCGCAGCGCGAGGCGGCGCTGGGGTCGATCGACGCGCGGATTGCGGAGGTGCAGGAGGCGCTGAACCAGATCGGTGCGGCGCCTGCGCTGTGCAACCGGGCCTTGCAGCCGCTGCAGACGCTCAAGGTAAAGGTGGCCGGGCTGGTGAGCCTGCCGCAGATCGCGTATCTGCAGGGACAGGCGGGGGATCGGCTGGACGAGGCGATGGCGGTGATCCGGCTGTCGGTGGCACCGCCGCCGCCACCGCCGCCGCCCGTGCCGGGCAAGCCGCCCGTGGTCGTTCCACCGCCGCCGGCCGCGCCCAAGGAAAGCAAGACGGTGCAGGCGTCGGCGCTGCTCAAGCGCAGCTACCTGGAGTCCGAGGCGGAGATCGACGAGTACCTCGGGCGGCTGCGGGCGAGGCTGGTGGACGTGGTGAAGGCGGGGCAGCGGGTGCGGGTGCAGTGAGGTGGGGAGGTTGGCTGACCCCGAAGCCCCCCTCCCCAACCCTCCCCCCGCTGGGGGGAGGGAGCCGGACCGGTGATGGCTGAGGACCGGGCTTCTTGCTCCTCCCCCCAGCGGGGGGAGGTTGGGAGGGGGGCCTCGGGGTCAGCCGACCAGAACGACAAACGAGACGAAAGTAGAACGACCATGAACAAGACTTCCCTGAAGCGATACGCCCCGCAGGCACGGCGTGATTTCATCCAGGCGGTGACGACGCGCTCGCAGTTGCTGGGCATCCGGTTGAACCTGGGCCGGGTGGAGGCGGAGCCGTGCGAGGTGCGCGGGGACGTGGCGATGATCGGCGGGCGGGCGTGGCCGGCGGGGGTGAAGGGGCTGCGCGAGGCGCTGGTGGAGCGGATGCGGCGCGAGGGGTATTTCTCGACGCTGGAGGCGATTGCCTACACGTGGTTCAACCGGCTGGCCGCGCTGCGCTACATGGAGCTGCACGATTACCTGGGGCATGGTCGGCGGGTGTTGTCGAACCCCGAGGGCGGGCCGCCGGAGGTGCTGGCGCACGCGATGGAGCTGGCGGAGTCGGGGGAGTTGCCGGGCTTGCGGGCAGAGCTGGTGCGGGAGCTGAAGCTGGCGAACCAGGATGGCGAGCTGTACCGGCGGGTGCTGGTGGCGCAGTGCAATGCGCTGCATGCGGCGATGCCGTTCCTGTTCGAGGCGATCGACGACGAGACGGAGCTGCTGCTGCCCGACAACCTGCTGCACAGCGATTCGGTGGTCGCCAAGCTGGTGGGCGAGATCGCGGAGGAGGACTGGGCGGAGGTGGAGGTGATCGGCTGGCTGTACCAGTTCTTCATCAGCGAGAAGAAGGACGAGGTGATCGGCAAGGTCGTCAAGAGCGAGGACATTCCGGCGGCGACGCAGTTGTTCACGCCGAACTGGATCGTGCAGTACCTGGTGCAGAACAGCGTGGGGCGGCTGTGGCTGATGGCGAATCCGTCGTCGGGGCTGGCGGCGGAGTGGCCGTATTACATCGCGCCGGCGGAGCAGACGCCGGAGGTGCAGGCGCAACTGGATGCGCTGATCCAGACGCGGATTGCGGAGGATGGCGACACGCTGAATCCGGAGTCGCTGACGGTGCTGGATCCGGCTTGTGGGTCGGGGCACATCCTGGTGGTGGCCTATGACGTGCTGAAGGCGATCTATCTGGAGCGGGGGTATCGGCTGCGGGATGTGCCGCGGTTGATTCTGGAGAAGAACCTGTACGGGCTGGACATCGACGGGCGGGCGGCGCAGTTGGCGGGGTTTGCGCTGCTGATGAAGGCGCGGGCGGACGATCGGCGCTTGTTCAGTGGCGAGGCGCCGAAGTTGAATGTGATTGCCTTGCGCGAGAGTGCGGGGTTGCCGCTGGATGAATTCGAGCGGCATCTGGGGCCGCATGGGGTGGAGCGGGCGACGTTGCGGCGGCTGCTGAACACGTTTGCGCTGACGCACACGACGGGGTCGCTGACGCGGGTTTCCAAGGAGTTGGCTAAAGAGCTGAAAGCACTGACGGCGGGTTTGTCGAAGGCGCTGGACAGTGGGGATCTGTACGCGCACGAGGCGGCCAAGGAGTTGTTGCCGCTGGTGATGCAGACAGCGATGCTGGCGATGCAGGTCGATGCGGTGGTGGCCAATCCGCCTTACATGGGCGGCAAGGGCATGAACCCGGCGCTGAAGGAATTCGCCAAGTCGAATTTCCCGGACAGCAAGGCCGATCTGTTCGCCATGTTCATGGAGCGCGGGTTTGAATGGTGCAAACCTACAGGACTTAACAATATGATAACCATGCAAAATTGGTTATTTATTTCTTCATTTGAGTCTATGCGACAAATGATAGTGGACCGTCGAAGCATATCAACCCTAATTCAAATTGGTTACAACAGTTTTCCAGAAATGAACTCAAAAGTTGCGCAGGCATCGGCAACATCCATCTTTTTCGCAAAAATTAACTATCTAGCCGGGCGATACATAAATTTAAACCTAGCACCCGAGTCATCAGACAAAAATCAAATATTTCTTAATAGATCACCATCAATGGTGCATGATGTTGCACAAGAAAAATTCAAAGATATATCAGGCACACCAATCATATATTGGATTGATGATGACCTGAGAAAAATTTTCTCGGACGCACCCAACTTGAAGTCCATTGCAGACGTAAAACAGGGGCTAGCCACAGGCGACAATGATCGCTTCATCAGATTTTGGCCCGAGGTAGAAATATCGCGAACAGGCTTAGGCTTTGGCGCTCGCGAAAATGCCAAAAACTCCAATCGCAAATGGTTCCCATATTCAAAAGGAGGATCCTTCAGGAAATGGTATGGAAACAGGGAATGGCTAGTAAACTGGGAGAATGATGGGCAAGAAATACGTTCACTATGCGACAGCAATGGAAACATACTTTCCAGATATCGTGCAGGCGATTACTACTTTAAGGAGAATATCACCTGGACATTAATATCAAACACAACAACCGGATTCCGATACGAACCAGAGGGCAACATAGTAAGCCACAAGGGGCCAGGCATTTTCGGTAAAAAAGAAACAATACTGCAGTCACTCGCACTACTTAACTCGTGCGTCGCAGAAGAATTCTTAAAAATACTTTCGCCCAATATCGGGTTTGAAATAGGGCAAGTCGGGCAAATACCGATACTACAAGCCATCGAAGCAAATATTGAGCCCATCAATATATCAAAAAATGATTGGGACGCATTCGAGATATCATGGGACTTCGCAAAATCACCCCTTCTTGATTTCGATCAAATATCTCAAAGGATTTCCATCGAGTGGGAGAAATGGAAAATTAGTTGCGTCAATCGACTGCAAAAAATAAAGGCCATCGAAGAGGAAAACAATAAAATATTCATCAATGCGTACTCTCTTCAAAAATATTTATCCCCAGACGTCACTGAAAACCAGATAACTCTAGCCCGCGCCGACCGCGAAAAAGACTGCCAGCGCCTCGTGTCGTATGCCATCGGCTGCATGATGGGCCGCTACAGCCTGGACGAACCCGGCCTGATCTACGCCCACGCCGGCAACGAAGGCTTCGACCCCACCCGATACACCCAATTCCCCGCCGACGCCGACGGCATCCTCCCGCTGACGGACACGCATTGGTTCCCCGATGACACCGCCGCCCGCGTGCGCGAGTTCGTCCGCGCCGTCTGGGGCCCGGACACCCTCGAAGAAAACCTCGCCTGGCTCGCCGAAAGCCTCGGCCAGAAAACCGGCGAAACCCCCGACGAGACCCTGCGCCGCTACCTCGCCGACAAGTTCTTCAAGGACCACCTCCAGACCTACAAGAAGCGCCCCATCTACTGGCTCTTCTCCAGCGGCAAACAAGGCGCCTTCCAGTGCCTCGTCTACCTGCACCGCTACCACGCCGGCACCCTCGCCCGCCTGCGCGCCGACTACGTCCTGCCCCTGACCAGCAAGCTGGCCGCCCGCCTCGACAGCCTCGAAGCCGACATCCGCGCCGCCAGCTCCACAGCCGCCCGCACCCGCCTCACCAAGCAGCGCGACGCCCTGCGCAAACAGCAACACGAACTGCTCGCCTACGACGAGAAATTGCGACACTACGCCGACCAGCGCATCACCCTCGACCTCGACGACGGGGTGAAGGTGAACTACGGGAAGTTCGGGGATCTGCTGGCGGAGGTGAAGGCGGTGACTGGAGGAACGGGCGATGATTGAGCGGCTTATTTTCTCGAATTTTAAATCCCTGGCGAATGTCCAGTTTCCACTCGGAAACTTCAATTGCCTCATTGGGATGAATGGCGCGGGGAAAAGCACGCTGCTCCAGGCCATCGATTTTATGTCGCAACTGATGCACGGCCGCCTGGACGACTGGCTCGCCATGCGCGATTGGGAAATAAGCGATCTCAGCTCGAACCTTCGGCTCCGCCAACCGATCGGCCTTGGAATACGATATAAAACCCAGACTGGGGACAGTATTTTCTGGCATTCCGCCCTGAACAGAAATTCGCTTCACTGCGCGACTGAAAATATTGGCATCAACGGCCAACTGGCGTTGAGCGTCAAGACGGGAACTTTGACAACGCACGCGCCGTTCACAAGCAAAAACATCGACGGCCCCATCGGCTTCACCTACCAAGGCTCGATCCTGTCCCAACTGCGCGACGACGCCCTGCCCGCGCCCATCCTCGAAATGCGCGACGCGCTGCGCAACATCCGCTCCCTCGAACTGCTGGCCCCCAACCTGATGCGCCGCCCGACCAGCAAGGCCGACAGCGAAAAGGACATCGGTGCCGGCGGTGAAAAACTCTCCGCCTTCCTCCACGGCATCAAAGGCCCCCAGCGCGACCAGCTCCTGACCCTGATCCGCCAGTTCTACCCCCAGGTCACCGACTTCAAGATCACCAGCCAGAAATCCGGCTGGAAGAAACTCAGCGTCTTCGAACAATACGGCGACCACCGCATCGAAACCGAAGCCCGTCACCTCAACGACGGCCTGCTGCGCGTGCTCGCCATCCTCGCGCAGACGACCTCGGACAGATCCCTCGTCCTGCTCGATGAAATCGAGAACGGCATCAACCAGGAAATCGTCGAACCCCTCGTGGACGCCCTGGTCGCCAGCCCGCAGCAAACCATCGTCACGACCCACAGCCCGCTGATCCTGAACTACCTGAGCGACGACACCGCCCGGCAGGCCGTGCAGTTCATCTACAAGACTCCCCAGGGCGAAACCAAGGTGCGGCGTTTTTTCGACATCCCCCGCATCAACGAGAAACTGCGCTGCATGGGTCCGGGCGATGCCTTTGTAGACACTGACCTGCGCGCCCTGACCGAGGAATGCATCGCGCTTGATGCGGCAAAGCTCCCCTCCCCGCAAATACCGGGACTTGCCGCATGAAAATCCTGCTCAGCGGTGAAGGCCCGACCGACCTCGGCGCCTGCACCAACGCCCAAGGCCGTTGCAGCGGCGCCGACCTGCGCATCGGCCCGATGGCGGTGCTGCTGTCACAGCGCATGGCTGGCCGCCTCCGCTACGACGTGATCGACTACCCCGACACCCTGGACCTGATCACCGAAACGGCACTGTGCGACTACGCCAAAACCCACGCCACCGGCCGACTGCGCCCCGCACGCAGCCAGAAGCAGGCGGCGGAAACCGGCTACTACCGTGTCAATGCCCAGGCACTCGGCCATCTGGCCGGCTGCATGGAACGCGAAACCGACCAGCCCGTGCTGCCCGTGCTGTTCCGCGACAGTGATGGCACCCGCAGCAGCCCCTCTACCCTCTGGGACGACAAGTGGCACTCCATCCGCAGCGGGTTTGCCAGCGCGGGTTTCGTGGGCGGCGTACCGATGCTGCCGAAGCCGAAATCCGAGGCATGGCTCATCGCCGCCGCGTCGCCTGCCCTGCACGACTGCGCGCCCCTCGAATCCCTGCCGGGCAACGACCGCTCGCCCAACTCGGCCAAGGAACGGCTCGACGCCACCATGGGGCGGCACCTGGCGGGGGAAGAACTCGCCGACTGGCTCCGGGAACATCCCATCGACGACGCGCAAGCGACCCGCATGGACACCATGCCCAGCTTCCGCGCATTCTCCGACGCGCTGGACGAGGCGCTGTCCGGCGTCTTGTGTGACGACTGGCGAGCGCGCCACGCCAAGAGTTGAACCCCGAGAATGGCGCATGCAGCGACCGCCCGCCCATCCCACCCCGCGCAGGAGCCCGTGATGCTTGAATCCCTCGCCATCAAGAATTTCCGCTGCCTGCAGCACTTCGAGATCGACAAACTTGGCCGCGTCAACCTGATCGTCGGCAAGAACAACGCGGGCAAGAGCACGGTGCTGGAGGCGCTCAGGATCCACGCCGGCCACGCAAACAAGGCCGTGCTCGAAAGCATTGCTCAGGCGCATGACGAAACGCTTCAGGATCTGTTCACTGGGCGGCGCTTTCCGGCGGATGACGACTGGGAACACGCCATTCAGATTGGTGACCCGCTCAACCCGGCATCCAAGCTCTGCATCCTGCATGCGCATGTCTCGGACACCGAGGAACGCACGGAGGAAAACGGCGTCTCCACTGTCCGGCGTGTCACGAAAAGGGTTCCGAAAACAGACCTTGCCCATGTCGACGGACCGCTGGAGCAGGTGCTCTACGTCGTGCAGCAAGAGCGGGCCCTGCCAACCATTTTTCTGAACCCGGACCGATTCGTGCCGGACACCTTGCTCACCGTGCCCTGCGGTGTCGTCCAGACCCAATGGATGTCCATGGACGAGCTGGCCGGCGAGTGGGACCGGATCGTGTTCACCGAGCACGAGGACATCGTCCGCCGTGCCCTGAAGATCATCACGCCCGAGTTCGAGAACCTGACCTTCGTGCGCACGGATGAAGGTGTCTCCGATCGGCTTCCAGCCCGGCAAAAATTTCAGCGCAGCGCCAAGGTCAAGCTGTCGAACTCGCCCACCCCGGTAGCGCTGAAAAGCCTCGGCGACGGCATGCTGCGCATTCTTCAGATCGCGCTCAAACTGGTCGCGGCGCGAGGCGGCTTTCTGCTGATCGACGAGTTCGAAAATGGCCTGCACTACAGCGTGCAAGAAAAAGTCTGGACCTTGCTGTTCGAGATGGCCGCGCAACTCGACATCCAGATCTTTGCGACCACGCATAGCTGGGACTGCATCGACAGCTTTTCGAAGGTGGCCCTCGCCAAGCAGGACATCGACGGCGTGCTGTTCCGCGTGGGCCGCAGCGTGCGCACCAGCGACCGAGGCCGCGTCATCGCCACCGTGTTCGATGAAGAGGCGCTTTACAGCATCACGCAGTCCGACGTGGAGGTGCGCTGATGGCAGACCTCCCGAACATTCTGGTGGTTGAAGGCGAAGCGGATCAACGGTTCTTCAAATGCCTGTGCCACCGCCTCGATCTGGCCACCACCGTGAAAGTCGCATCACCCAGGTCATTCCAGCGCGGGGCCTACAACACCAAGCAAGGTGTTTTCAACTTCCTGCCGACCCTGCTGAAACAGCTCAGTGATGGCACGATTCTTCGCTTGGGCGTGGTGGTCGATGCCGACTCGCCACCCGACGGTGGCTTTGACCGCACCCAGGCGCTGGCCACCCGCACTCTGGCCCCGTTCGGCTACAGCCTGAAAACCGCTCAGCCCACAGGACTGGTGTACGCGCACGGCGACGGTCTGGCCGACATCGGCGTCTGGGTCATGCCGGACAACCAGAACACCGGCATGCTGGAAGACTGGGCGAAACAATGCCTGCACCCGCAGGAACTCGCGCTCTTCGCACACGCACTCGAATCCGTCCGGACCTTGCCTGCACCACCCAAGTTCAAGGAATTGCAGCGCAGCAAGGTGGAAGTGGCGACCTGGCTGGCCTGGCAGTCCCGGCCTGGACATGGCCTGGACCGCGCGATCGACGATGGCTTGCTCGATCCCGACAGCCACGGTTACCGACAACTGAGCGCCTGGCTGCAGCAGGTGTTTCCGGCAGAGGATCCGGCATGAAGATTCACGCGGACTTGCCGAGCCGGGCCCAACAGAAGACCTGACTGACTCGACAAGGGGAACCATGAGTTCAGAAAAACGCGTCGCGGACGCACTCTCGGCGGCGTTCAGCGCCTGCCCCAGTGTCTTCTGGCATGACACCGACGGCGAGTTCAGCGCCGTGCTGGACCAGCTCGCGCTGGGCGACCAGGTCCGCATCCTGCGGATCGACGAGCTGCCGGCCTTGCAGGTCAAGCTCGACCTTGAAGCCGACCTCGCGGCGCAGGGCGGCCAGCACTGGCTGCTCTACAGCAACCGCCCCGAGCCCCCGCTGGCCCAGGACTGGCTGCTGGACGTGCGCCTGCGCAGCAAGCCCTTCCACGCCGACGCGATCTCGATCGCCCGCGAAGACCTCGGCCTGAGCACGCTGTCGCTCATGCCGCACCTGAAGCTGCGCGCCAAGTTCCTGCGCTCGCGCGAGCGGCTAGAGCGCCTGAAGCGCCACGTCCTGCCCGACGACGATGCGGAGGCGATCGACCGCAAGATGATGGCGGTGCTGCTGCGCTGCGAGGAATCCGACGTGCTGGCGCTCGCGCTGCATCTGTTGATGGGCCTGTCGGTGCCGGGAGAAGCACGGCTGGCCGACGAGGTGCCGGGCTGGCAGGAACTGGTCGAGCAAGAACTGGCGCCCGCGTTCTGGCTGCTGATGGAGTTGAACCTCGGCTACAAGGAAGCAGAGCCGTCGCTGACCGATCTGCTGCGCCGCGTGCTGGTGACCGATTTCGCGCGCAACCTCGCCGTGCCCTGCCCAGCGGCGCTGGCTGCGCTGGTCCTGCCGAACCGGGTGCTGGCCGCCAACGCCTCGGTGCTGGCGGCCCGCTGGCGCAACGACCTGAACCGGCACCGGGCCTATGCCGACCTGTCAGACGCCGTGGCGGACGCGATCGACCTGCCCGCCCACCTGCACCTCCTGACGCCGGAGCATCTGGCCGACTGCACCACCTTCGCCGCCATCGAGCGCCATATCGTCCGGGTGCTCAAGGACCGGGTGACGGCCCAAGGTGGCGCCGTCCTCGACAACCTGCGGCCCCTGATCGCCCGCCGACGCGACGGGCCGTGGGTCAACCGCAACCTGGCCGGCACCCGCGAGGACACCCGCGCGCTGGCCGCGTGTTACGACGCGCTGGAAGCCGCGGCCGAGTTCTTCGCGCTGAAGGAGCGCCACGAGGCCGGCCTGAGCTTCACCGACGCCGCCGACGCCGTCGCCCGCTACCGGGGCGAGCTGTTCGGCTTCGACCAGCGTTACCGGCGCGTCCACCGCGCCGCAGCGCAAGTGGAGCCGATGGGCTGGGCGGTGCTGCATGGCCTGCGCGATGCCGTGGAGGCGGCCTACTCGGGCTGGTTCATGCCGCAGTTGTCGTCCGCCTGGGACCGGGTGATCGACGATCCCGCCACGGGGCTGCTGCAGCATTGGCAACTGGCCGAGCTGCCGCCGCAACAGCGCTTCTTCGACGACCGGGTGGCCGCTGCACTGGGCAACGGCGGGGTCAAGCGGGTGTTCGTGGTCATCTCGGACGCGCTGCGCTACGAAGCCGCCGAGGAACTGGCCCGCGAGATCAACGGCCGCAACCGCCTCACCGCCCGGCTGGACGCGATGCTCGGTGTGCTGCCGAGCTACACCTCGCTGGGCATGGCCGCGCTGCTGCCGCACACGACGCTCGACTACCGCGGCGCCAACGCCGAGGTGTACGCCGACGGCTTGCCGACGGCCACGCTGGAGGGCCGCCAGGCGGTGCTGGCGCGCTACAGCGGTCTGGCCATCAAGGCCGACGAGCTGCTCACGCTGGGCAAGGACAAGGGCCGCGAGCGGGTGAAAGAACACCGCGTGGTCTACGTCTACCACGACCGCATCGACATGCTCGGCGACAAGCAGGTCTCCGAGGGCCAGACCTTCGATGCCGTGGCCGACACGCTGGCGGAGCTGCAGGCCATCGTCGGCTTCATCGTCAACAATCTCAATGGCTCGACGGTGCTCATCACCGCCGACCACGGCTTCATCTACCAGGAGTCGGCACTGGATTCGGCGGACAAGGCGGCGCTGGGTGACAAGCCCGAGGGCACGCTCAAGGCCAAGAAGCGCTACCTGCTGGGCCGCGACCTGCCAGCCTCCGACAAGGCCTGGTGCGGCAACACGGCGGTGACGGCCGGCACAGTGCCGGGTGCAGGCAGTCTGGACTTCTGGGTGCCACGGGGCACGGCGCGGTTCCACTTCGCCGGGGGCGCCCGCTTCGTGCATGGCAGCGCGATGCCGCAGGAGGTCATCATCCCGGTGCTGACGGTGCGCGAGAACGAGTCCGCCAGCGGCAAGACACGCCCGGTCGATCTGACGATCCTGGGCGCATCGAACCGGGTGGTGAACAACTACCAGCGCTTCGAGTTCATCCAGATCGAGGCGGTGTCGGCACGGGTGCTGGCGCGCACGGTGCGGATCTCGCTGCGTGACGGGATGACGCCCATCAGCGACGAACCCTCGCTGACCTTCGACAGTGCCTCGGACCAAATGAACGAGCGCACCCGCTCCGTCTCGCTGACCGTGCGCTCGGGCCAGTACGACCGGCTGCGCGACTACCACCTGGTGGCGGTGGATGTGCAGACGAAGGTGGAGGTGCTGCGCCTGCCGGTGCGCATCGATCTGGCCTTCTCGAACGATTTCTGATCGCCTCCCCGACCGCCGCCCCGCTGGAACTCCATGACCGACCTCGACACGCTCCTCACCCAGCATTTCGCCGGCAAGGTGGTCCGCAAGGATCTGACCAAGCTGATCAAGGAAGGCGCCAACGTCCCGGTGTACGTGCTGGAGTACCTGCTCGGCATGTACTGCGCATCCAGCGACGAGGCCACGATCCGGCAGGGGCTGGACACCGTCAAGCGCATCCTGGCCGAGAACTACGTGCGCCCGGACGAGGCCGAGAAGGTCAAGTCCAAGATCCGCGAGCACGGCACCTACAAGGTGATCGACAAGGTCGGCGTGCGCCTCAATGAGAAGCGCGATGTCTACGAGGCGCTGCTGTCGAACTTGGGCGTCAAGAGCGCCGAGATCCCCGACCGCATCGTGCGCCAGTTCGAGAAGCTGCTGGTCGGTGGCATCTGGTGCATCGTGACGCTGCGCTACTCGTTCGAGGAGAACCAGAAGGGTTCGCCGTTCATCGTCGAGGATCTGAAGCCGATCCAGATGCCCAACATGGACATGCAGGCGCTGTTCGACGGGCGGCGGGCGTTCAGCGACGAGCAGTGGATCGACGCCCTGATCCGCTCCACCGGCATGGAGCCGACGGCGTTCAAGACCCGCGTCAAGTGGCACCTGCTGGCGCGCATGGTGCCGCTGGTCGAGAACAACTACAACTTCTGCGAACTCGGTCCCCGCGGAACCGGCAAGAGCCACATCTACAAGGAAATCAGCCCGAACAGCATCCTGGTCTCGGGCGGTCAGACGACGGTGGCCAACCTGTTCTACAACATGGCCGCCCGCAAGGTGGGGCTGGTCGGGCTGTGGGACTGCGTGGCGTTCGACGAGGTAGCCGGCATCCACTTCAAGGACTCGGACGGCGTCCAGATCATGAAAGACTACATGGCTTCGGGCTCGTTCAGCCGCGGACGGGAGTCGATCAACGCCAGCGCCTCGATGGTCTTCGTCGGCAACATCAACCAGAGCGTCGAGTCGCTGGTGAAGACCTCGCACCTGCTGGCCCCGTTCCCGGACGTGATGATCGACGCAGCTTTCTTCGACCGCTTCCACGCCTACGTGCCGGGCTGGGAGATCCCGAAGATGCGCCCGGAGTTCTTCACCGACCAGTTCGGCCTGATCGTCGACTACCTGGCCGAGGCCCTGCGTGAACTGCGAAAGACCAGCTTCGCCGATGCGGTGGACCGCTATTTCAAGCTCGGCAACAACCTGAACCAGCGCGACACGATCGCGGTGCGCCGCACGGTGTCCGGGCTGCTCAAGCTGCTGTGCCCGCACGGCGAGTACGGCAAGGAACAGGTGCGGGTGTGCCTGGAGTACGCGCTCGAAGCCCGCCGGCGGGTGAAGGAACAGCTCAAGAAGATCGGCGGCATGGAGTTCTATGACGTCCACTTCTCGTACATCGACCTCGAAGACCGGCAGGAGCGGTTCATCAGCGTGCCCGAGCAAGGTGGCGGAGCGCTGATTCCGGAGGGTCGCTTGAGTCCCGGCGTGCTGCACACGATCAGCCTGGGCGATGGCGGGATGCCGGGCACCTACCGCACCGAGATCCAGGCACTCGCAGGCACGGGCAAGCTCACCGTGTCGGGGGCACTGTCGCGCGAACCGGTCCGCATCGCCTTCGACTACTTCAAGGCGAATGCGTCACGGGTCAGCGCGTCGATCCGCCCGGCCGAGCGAGATCTGCATGTCCATCTGGTGGAACTGCAGAACAGCGGCGTGCCGGAGGCGATCACCCTGTCCAGCGTCATCGCGATGTGCTCGGCCGCGCTGGGCAAGCCGGTCCAGAGTCAGATGGTGGTGCTCGGCGACATGAGCCTAGGCGGCACCGTGACGCCGGCACGCAATCTGGCCGAAAGCCTGCAGGTCGCGTTCGACGCAGGGGCCAAACGCATCCTGTTGCCCATGTCGAGCGTGACCGACCTGCCGACCGTGCCGGGCGAGTTGTTCGCGAAGTTCCAGACCAGCTTTTACTCGGATGCCGTCGATGCGGTGTTCAAGGCGCTGGGGGTCGAGTAGGCGTGAGCTGTTCTTGCAGTTCGGCCACCTCATACCTGCAAGGGCCAGTGCTTTCAAGGTGACCCCAAAGCCCCAATGCATAACGTCGAGCCGAGCGGGCCGGAAGACTGAAATGGAGTCATGTCGTCAGCCCGCCGATGGACGATGCTTCGCGCCAACGGTGACTGAACGGTGACCAGGAACAGGTGTGAACCCCAGAAAGGCCAATGGGCTAGCTCCTTGTGAGAGCTAACCCATTGAATTCATTGGTCGGGACGGTGGGATTCGAACTCACGACCCCTTGCACCCCATGCAAGTGCGCTACCAGGCTGCGCTACGCCCCGACTGCTGAGAAAGAGATTGTATGCCGGAATTAATCAGTTCGTCCAGCCTCTGCGGCGGATATTTATCCGAGGACGATGTCCGGGACATGCGGCGACTCCGGATCGAGCAGCGCGCGGATCAGGAGCAGTTCCTCGCGCAGGCTGCGGGCGCCGCTGCGCACCAGCGCGTCGCGGGCGACCTGCGGCGTGGGGACGTCCGCATAGGTCACCCGGCCCGGCACCGGGGCAGCGAGCATCGGCGCTTGTGCTGTACCGGCCTGCGCCATCGGAGACGGCCCCCGCGTCGCCTCGACCCGGCCGCCGCCGAGGATCAGGTGCGGCGTGGAGAGGTCTTCTCCGGCCAGATCGTCGGCTTCGAGTGCGCGTGCGGCGGCCGGCCCCAGTTCGGCCAGCCGGTTGCGGGCGCCACTGATGGTGAAGCCCTGCTCGTACAGCAGGTCGCGGATGCGCCGGATCAGCAGCACTTCGTGGTGCTGGTAGTAGCGGCGGTTGCCGCGCCGCTTGACCGGGCGGAGCTGCGCGAACTCCTGCTCCCAGTAGCGCAGCACATGCGGCTTGACGCCACACAGCTCGCTCACCTCACCGATGGTGAAGTAGCGCTTGTCGGGGATCGCTGGAAGCAGGATTTCCATTGCAAATCAATGGGTTCGGAGAGTCGGACGGTTGATGCCGACTTTACTCGAAGTCACCTTCTGGCGGTATTTCGCCCTGCACCACCGCCTTGAGCTTGTGGCTGGCGTGGAAGGTGACGACGTTGCGGGCGCGGATCGGGATCGACTCGCCGGTGCGCGGGTTGCGGCCCGGCCGCGGGGCCTTGCGGCGCACCTGGAAGTTGCCGAAGCCCGACAGCTTCACGTCGTCCCCCTTGGCCAGCGACGCATGGACGAACTCGAAGAACGCCTCGACCATGTCCTTCGATTCGCGCTTGTTCAGGCCGAGCCGCTCGAAGAGCAGTTCGGCCAGTTCGGCCTTGGTGAGCGTGGGCGCATCGTCGTCGTCGGGCAGCAGGAAGTCGCGTTCTTCATCCATGGGCGGTGGCCGTGTGGTGGGTCAGGTCGTTCGATCGGTGCCGGGTCACGCGCCACGCAGGCGTGCGCCCAGGTCGCGCTGCACGGCGTCCAGGGCGGCCTTGACCGCCTCGTCGCTGCGGGCGTCGGTCAGCGGCGCGTCGTCGTCGAGCAGCTCCAGCCGGATCGCCAGACTGCGCTCCCCCGGCTCGAAACCGGCCGCACCCGCCGCCGGGCGGTAGACGTCGAACAGCTTCGCGCTGCGCAGCAGACCGCCGGTGGACGCCGCCAGCAGGCTGGCGATCACCGCGTCATGGCCGACCGCCTCGCCGACGATCACCGCGATGTCCCGCGTGACCGCCTGCTGGCGCGGCACCGCCTGGTAGGCCGGCACGTCGCGGGCCAGCAGCGCCGGCACGTCCAGCTCGAACAGCACCGGCGCGCCCTGCCCCGCCGGCAGCTCATACGCCTGGCGCCAGCGCGGATGCAGCTCGCCGACGAAGCCGATCGCCACGCCGTCCAGCTCGACGCGGGCACAGCGGCCCGGGTGCATCGCGGGATGCTCGGCGGCGACAAAACGGGCGGTGCGCGGGGCGACCAGCGCCTCGACATCGGCCTTCACGTCGAAGAAGTCGACCGAGCGCTCCTTCACGCCCCACTGCACCGGCTCCGCCGCGCCCCAGGCCAGACCGGCCACGCGCAGCGGCTGGTCGATGCCGACGACGCTCTGCTCGCTGGTCTGCACCGAGGCATCGCGCCGGAACACGCGGCCGAGTTCGAACACGCGGACCCGCGGCGCGCGGCGCGTCAGGTTGTGCCGGAGCACCTGCACGAGGCTGCCGATCAGGCTGGAGCGCATCACCGACAGGGGTGCTGCGATCGGGTTCAGCAGGCGGATCGGCTGGGTGTTGCCGGCGAGTTCGGTTTCCCAGCGCTCTTCGACGAAGGAGAAATTGATCGTTTCCTGGTAGTCGAGTGCGGCCACCGAACGGCGCAGCGCGTAGCTGCCGCGCTGGGCTTCCGGGCGCACGCGGGCGGTCACCGGGGCAACCGGCGCGGTCAGCGGGAGCTGGTCGAAGCCGATGACGCGGATGACTTCCTCGATCAGGTCTTCCTCGATCTCGATGTCGAAACGCCAGCTCGGCGGCGTCACCGTCAGCACGCCGTCCGACGCGGTGAACGACAGGCCCAGGCGCGTCAGCACCTCGCTGCACTGCGCTTGCGTGACTGGCATCCCGATCACCTTGGCGGCACGCGCCACGCGCAGCGCCACCGGCTTCTTCGCCGGCAGGTTCACGATGGCGTCCGTCACCGGGCCGCAGGCGGTGGCCTCGCCGCCACAGATCTGCTGGATCAGCGACGTGATGCGCTCGATGCGCTCGACGGTGTGGGCCGGATCGACGCCGCGCTCGTAGCGGTGGCCGGCGTCGGTGCTGAAGTTGTAGCGGCGCGAGCGGCCGGCGACGGCGTCCGGCCACCAGAAGGCGGCTTCGACATAGACGTTGGTCGTGTCGTCGCCCACCGAGGTCGCGTCACCGCCCATGATGCCGGCGAGCGATTCGACCGCCTGCGTGTCGGCGATGACCCCGACCTGCGCGTCGACCGTGATGGTGTTGCCGTTGAGCAGCTTGAGCGTTTCGCCCTGACCTTCCACGACTCGGCCCCAACGCACCGTCAGGCCGCCGTGGATCTTGTCGAGGTCGAAGATGTGCGTGGGCTGGCCGGTCTCGAACATGACGTAGTTCGAGATGTCCACCAGCGCGCTGACCGAGCGCTGGCCGCAGCGGGCCAGGCGGTCGACCATCCATGCGGGCGTCTTCGCCTTCGTGTCGATGCCGCGCACGATGCGGCCGGAGAAGCGGCCGCACAGATCGGGCGCATCGACGGTGACGGGCAGCGTCTCGTCCAGCGTCGGCACGACCGGCGTGGTCGGCAGCGGCTTCAGCGGCGCGCCGGTCAGCGCGGCGACTTCGCGGGCGACGCCGTAAACGCTCAGCGCGTGGCCGAGGTTGGGCGTGAGCTTGAGCGTGAACAGCGTGTCATCAAGGCTCAGGAACTGGCGGATGTCCTGGCCGACGGGGGCGTCGGCGGGGAGTTCCAGCAGGCCGCCGTGGTCCTCGGACAGCTTCAGCTCGCGCGCCGAGCACAGCATGCCCTGGCTCTCGACGCCGCGCAGCTTGCCCTTGCCGATCTTGAACGGCTTGCCGTCCTCGCCCGGGGGCAGTTCGGCGCCGACGGTGGCCAGCGGGATCTTGATGCCGGCGCGGGCGTTCGGCGCGCCGCAGACGATCTGCAGCGGGCCGTCCTTGCTGTGCGGGCCGGCGTCGACGGTGCAGACGCGCAGGCGGTCGGCGTTCGGGTGCTGTTCGGCGGTGAGGATCTCGGCGACGACGATGCCGGTGAACGGCGGCGCCACTGGCTGGAGTTCTTCCACTTCCATGCCGGACATGGTGAGCAGGTCGGCGAGCTGGGCGGTGGTCAGGTCAGGGTTGCAGTACGCGCGCAACCACGATTCGGGGAATTGCATCTCAGGAGTCCTTGTCCAGGCTTGGGCGGTGGCGACGGCGGATCAGCGGAACTGACCGAGGAAGCGCAGATCGCCCTCGAAGAACAGCCGCAGGTCGTTGACGCCGTAGCGCAGCATGGTCAGGCGGTCCGGCCCCATGCCGAAGGCGAAGCCGATGTAGCGCTCGGGGTCGAGCCCGTAGTTGCGTACCACGTTCGGATGCACCTGCCCGGAGCCGGCCACTTCCAGCCAGCGCCCCTTGAGCGGCCCGGACGAGAAGGCGATGTCCACCTCGGCCGACGGCTCGGTGAACGGGAAAAACGACGGACGGAAGCGCAGTTGCAGGTCGTCCGTCTCGAAGAAGGTGCGGAAGAAGTCGGTGAAGACAGCTTTCAGGTCCTTGAACGACACGTTCTCGCCGATCCACAGGCCTTCGCACTGGTGGAACATCGGCGAGTGGGTCGCGTCGCTGTCGACGCGGTAGGTGCGGCCCGGCGCGATGACGCGGATCTCGGGCATCGGGTCTTGCCCGGCGTGCGCGGCGGCATGCTGGCGGGCGTAGCGGACCTGCATCGGCGAGGTGTGCGGACGCAGGCAGAGCGGGCGGCCGGCCTCGTCGTTCATGTCGACGTAGAAGGTGTCCTGCATCGAACGCGCCGGGTGGTTTTCCGGGTTGTTCAGCGCGGTGAAGCTGTACCAGTCGGTCTCGATTTCCGGGCCATCGGCGACGTCGAAGCCCATGGAGCCGAAGATCTGCTCGATGCGCTCCAGCGTGCGCGACACCGGGTGCAGTCCGCCCACGCTGCGGCCACGGCCGGGCAGCGTCACGTCGAGCGCCTCGGCCTTCAACTGCGCCTGCAACTCCGCTTCGGCGAGCGCCTGGCGGCGGGCGGTGAGCGCGGCTTCGATGCGCTGCTTGGTCTCGTTGATCGCGGCGCCGCGGGTCTTCTTCTCTTCAGGCGACAGTTTCGCCATGCCCTTGAGCAGCTCGGTCACCTGGCCGGACTTGCCGGTGTAGCGCGCCTTGGCGTCTTCGAGCTGGGCGGGGGTGAGCGCGGCGGCAAAGTCGGCTTGCGCGGCCTGCACGAGTTGATCGAGATCGTTCATCGGGAGACTGGGGTAGACAGACAAGAAAAAAGGCCGAACGCAGTGTCGGCCTTTTTCGTGTGACGCGGGAGCCGGCTTGCACCGGCCCGACGCGTCAGGCTCAAGCGAGCTGGGCCTTCACCTTCTCGACGATGCTGCCGAATGCGGCAGGATCGTTGACAGCCAGATCGGCGAGCACCTTGCGGTCCACGTCGATGCGGGCCTTCTTCAGGCCGGCCATGAACTTGCTGTAGGTCAGGCCCAGTGCACGCGAACCGGCGTTGATACGCGCGATCCAGAGGCGGCGGAACACACGCTTCTTGGCACGGCGGTCACGGTACGCGTACTGACCCGCCTTCATCACCGCCTGTTTGGCGATCCGATAGACGTTCTTGCGGCGGCCGCGGAAACCCTTGGCAAGGGCGAGGACTTTCTTGTGACGAGCGCGGGCGGTAACACCACGTTTGACGCGAGGCATGTGATGACTCCTTCGTGTTGTGGTGGATTACAGACCGGCGAACGGCAGCATCTGTGCCATGTGACCCATATTGGTCTCATGCACAGCGGTCGTTCCACGCAGGTGGCGCTTGGTCTTGGTGGACTTCTTGGTCAGGATGTGACGCTTGAAGGCATGACCGCGCTTGACGGTGCCACCGGGACGGACGCGAAAACGCTTCTTCGCGCCACTCTTGGTCTTCATCTTGGGCATGACTGCTCCTTGGGGTAGTTCCTGCGAGGCGGCACGAAACGACTCGTGCTCTTCGGTGCCTGCGGGCACTGAGGGGCGCAGCGACCAAACCGCACCCTCTCAAATTGCTGACTTCTTGCTGCTTACTTCTTGCGCTTGGGCGCCAGCACCATGATCATCTGGCGGCCTTCGAGCTTGGGCATGTGCTCGACCAGCGACACATCGGTCAGCTCGTCGCGCACACGTTCCAGCAGGCGCATGCCGATGTCCTGGTGCGTGATCTCACGGCCACGGAACCGCAGGGTGACCTTGCCCTTGTCGCCATCTTCCAGGAAGCGGCGCAGGTTGCGCATCTTGATGTTGTAGTCGCCTTCGTCCGTACCGGGACGGAACTTGACTTCCTTGACATCGATGACGTGCTGCTTGGCCTTGGCCTCGGCCGCGCGCTTCTGTTCCTGGTACTTGAACTTGCCGTAGTCCATCAGGCGGCACACCGGCGGCTGGGCCGTCGGGGAGATTTCCACCAGATCGATGTCGCCCTCGGCCGCAAGACGCAGAGCTTCCTGGATGCTGACGATGCCCAGCGGCTCGTTCTCGGGTCCGTTCAGACGGACTTCCAGGGCGGTGATCTCGCGGTTCAGTCGATGCTTGCGTTCGGCATTCGGAGTACGGCGGTCAAGAAAGGTAGCGATGGTGAGATTCCTTCAGGGGCATGCAGCCCGACAACCAAAGATTCGCGCCCCGACAAAGGGAAAGAAGTCCGTCAACACCGAACCCGTCACCCGAGGGTGGAGAGATCGGCTGCGATCTTCTGGGAGAAGGCCTCCAGGGCCATCACCCCGAGGTCCTGATTGCCCCGGGCGCGCACTGCGACGGTTCCTGAGGCCCTTTCCTTGTCACCGACAACGAGCAGGTACGGAACCTTCTGCAAAGAATGCTCGCGGATTTTATACGTGATCTTTTCATTGCGCAAATCCAGTGACACCCTAAGTCCTTGTTTTTGCAGCGCTTTGACGACGTCGCGGGCGTAATCGGCCTGTGCATCGGTGATGTTGAGCACCGACACCTGCACCGGCGCCAGCCAGGCCGGCAGCGCGCCGGCGTGTTCCTCGATCAGGATGCCGATGAAACGCTCCAGGCTGCCCAGGATCGCGCGGTGCAGCATCACCGGGTAGTGGCGCTCGCCAGACTCGGCCACGTACTCCGCGCCCAGCCGCTCCGGCAACGAAAAATCGACCTGGATCGTGCCGCACTGCCAGTGACGGCCCAGCGCATCCTTCAGCGTGTACTCGATCTTCGGGCCGTAGAAGGCACCGTCGCCCGGCGAGATCTGGAAGTCGCAACCCGTGCGCTTCAGGCTGTCGATCAGCGCGGCCTCGGCCTTGTCCCACAGATCGTCGGAGCCGATGCGCTTCTCGGGCCGCGTCGCGACCTTGTAGAGAATCTCGGTGAACCCGAAATCAGCGTAGACCTTCTGCAGCAGCGCCGTGAAGTCGTCGCACTCGGCCAGGATCTGGTCCTCGGTGCAGAAGACGTGGCCATCGTCCTGCGTGAAGCCGCGCACGCGCATGATGCCGTGCAGCCCGCCGGTCGGCTCATTGCGGTGGCACTGGCCGAACTCGCCGTAGCGCAGCGGCAGGTCGCGGTAGCTCTTGATGCCCTGCTTGAAGATCAGGATGTGGCCGGGGCAGTTCATCGGCTTGAGCGCGTACTCGCGCTTCTCCGACTCGGTCACGAACATGTTGTCGCGGTACTTGTCCCAGTGGCCCGTCTTCTCCCACAGGCTCTTGTCGAGGATCTGCGGACCCTTGACTTCCTGGTAGCCGTTGTCGCGGTAGACCTGGCGCATGTACTGCTCGACCTGCTGCCACACCGTCCAGCCCTTGGGGTGCCAGAAGACCGTGCCGGGCGAGTGCTCGTCGAGGTGGAACAGGTCCAGCTCGCGGCCGAGGCGGCGGTGGTCGCGCTTCTCGGCTTCTTCCAGGCGCGTCAGGTACTTCTGCAGGTCGTCCTTGGTCGCCCAGGCCGTGCCGTAGATGCGCTGCAGCATCTCGTTGCGGTGGTCGCCGCGCCAGTAGGCGCCGGCCACCTTCATCAGCTTGAAGAACTTCAGCTTGCCCGTGGACGGCACGTGCGGGCCGCGGCACAGGTCGGTGAAGGCGCCTTCGGCATACAGCGACACGTCCTGATCGGCCGGGATGCTCTCGATGATCTCGGCCTTGTAGGCTTCACCGATCGACTTGAAATAGGCCACGGCCTCGTCACGCGCCAGCACGCTGCGCGTGACCGGCTCGTCCTTGGCGGCCAACTCGCCCATCTTCTTCTCGATGGCGACGAGGTCCTCGGGCGTGAACGGGCGCTTGTACGAGAAGTCGTAATAGAAGCCGTTCTCGATCACCGGGCCGATGGTGACCTGCGCCTCGGGGAACAGCGACTTGACGGCGTAGGCCAGCAGGTGGGCGGTCGAATGGCGGATGACCTCCAGACCGGCATCGTCCTTGGCGGTGATGATGGCGAGCGATGCGTCGGCCTCGATGCGGTGGCTGGTGTCGACCACGCGGGCGGCGTCGCCCGTGCCGATGCGGCCGGCGAGTGCCGCCTTGGCCAGACCGGCGCCGATGGAGGCGGCCACTTCGGCCACCGTCACCGGGCCGGGGAATTCACGTCGGGAACCGTCGGGGAGCTGGATGGAAATCATCGCGGGAAACCTTGAAAAACAAAAAGCGCGGGGACGCCGCGCTTTCCTTTGGGGGACTCGGTGGAAGAGCCGCGGCTGGCCTGTCAGACCTCGAAGGTCGGGGAGGTGGTAGTTCGCGGTGTCATAACCAGAGTGCCTTTCCCGTGTCTTGTACTGTCGATGAGGGGGCCAAGTTTAACCGATCGTTTCCCCGGCCATCCGCCGCCAATGCGCGAAAAAAATGCCCCGGAGTTTGCACTGCGGGGCATCTGAAGCATAAAACAGAACAGAACTCGAACTCCGTGACCGGAGCGGGCCGGGCTCACGCCCCCGGCCCCCGGCGATTCAGCTCAGCAGCTCAGTGGAACTGCTCTTCTTCGGTCGAGCCGGTCAGCGCCTTGACCGAGGACGAGCCGCCCTGGATCACGGTGGTGACGTCGTCGAAGTAGCCAGCGCCGACTTCCTGCTGGTGCGACACGAAGGTGTAGCCTTGTTCGCGGGCCTGGAATTCCGGCTCTTGCACCATGTTGACGTAGTGCTTCATGCCTTCGCCCTGGGCATAGGCGTGGGCGAACTGGAACGTGTTGTACCAGTTGATGTGGATGCCGGCCAGCGTGATGAACTGGTACTTGTAGCCCAGCGCGCTCAGCTCTTCCTGGAACGCAGCGATCTGGACGTCGTTCAGGTTCTTGCGCCAGTTGAACGACGGCGAGCAGTTGTACGACAGCAGCTTGCCCGGGCAGGCGCCGTGCACGGCTTGCGCGAATTCACGGGCGAAGCCGATGTCCGGCACGCCGGTTTCGCACCACACCAGGTCGGCGTAGGGGGCGTAGGCGATGCCGCGGCTGATGGCTTGTTCCAGACCGTTCTTGACGCGGTAGAAGCCTTCTTGCGTGCGCTCGCCGGTGACGAACGGCTGGTCGTTGGCGTCGCAGTCGCTGGTCAGCAGGTTGGCGGCTTCAGCGTCGGTGCGGGCCAGAACGATGGTGGGCACGCCCATCACGTCGGCGGCGAAACGCGCGGCGATCAGCTTTTCAACGGCTTCGCGGGTCGGGACCAGCACCTTGCCACCCATGTGACCGCACTTCTTGACCGCGGCGAGCTGGTCTTCGAAGTGAACGCCAGCGGCGCCCGAAGCGATCATGTTCTTCATCAGTTCGAACGCGTTCAGCACGCCGCCGAAACCGGCTTCCGCGTCAGCGACGATCGGCAGGAAGTAGTCGACGAAGCCTTCGTCGCCCGGGTTGATGCCACGGCCCCACTGGATTTCGTCGGCACGCTTGAACGTGTTGTTGATGCGGCGAACCATCGTCGGCACCGAGTCGTAGGCGTACAGCGACTGGTCCGGGTACATCGTTTCCGACGTGTTGCCGTCAGCGGCGACCTGCCAGCCCGACAGGTACACGGCTTCCAGACCGGCCTTGGCCTGCTGCATCGCCTGACCGGCGGTGATCGCGCCGAACGCGTTCACGTAGCCCTTCTTGGCGCCGCCGTTGACCTTGTCCCACAGCTTTTCGGCGCCGTTCTTGGCCAGCGTGTACTCGGGCTGCATGGAGCCGCGCAGACGCACGACGTCAGCCGCGCTGTAGCCGCGCTTCACCAGCTTCCAGCGGGGATTTTCAGCCCAGTCTTTTTCGAGGGCGGCGATTTGTTGTTCGCGGGTCAGTTTCGTCATGAAGCGCTCCGGTCTGCGGTGTTTGAAGAAGGTTCAACGGGGTCGTTGGATGCCTCCAGCTTAGTCGCTGTTGGTGGAAACGAGAAGACTTATGTCTTATATAAGACATCTTGCCGATACCAATTAAATCAATGACTTAGCGCACGTTCGCCACGATATGGAATTTGTTTTCTCACAATGGAAAATATTGCCGCAACGCAGCATGACAAAATTCCACAATGTGAAATCAACTTCAGGGTGATGAAAAACCGTCGCGGCCAGCCCTGCGGCACACTGCGGTCCCTGCCCGATCCGACTTCGCCGCGCAGCCGCGCCACGCCATGACCGACTTCGCCTTCCTCAGCGCCCACAGTTTCCTCAAGGTTCCGATGGGGCCGCAGGACCCCGTCGACCGCCCGTTCGGGCTGGCCGGCATCGCCTGGGACGGCAGCGTCACCAACCGCCCCGGCGCCCGCATGGCCCCGCGCGCCATCCGCGCAGCCAGCCACATGCTGTGCGATGGCACGCACCCGCTGTTCGACGTCTCGCCCGCCGACACCCTGTGCGACCTCGGCGACCTGCCCTTGCCCAACACCAGCCTGGAACGGATGCGCGCAGCGATGCAGCCGCAGGTCGCCGCCCTGCTCGCGCAGCAGCGCCACATGGTCTGGCTCGGCGGTGACCACTCGGTGACGCTGCCGCTGCTACGCGCCTACCGGCAGCACTTCGGCCAGCCGCTGGGCGTGCTGCACTTCGATGCGCACTGCGACACCTGGGAAGACCACTTCGGCGAGCCCAGCGGCCACGGCACCTGGGTGTACGAGGCCATCCAGGAAGGGCTGGTGCTGCCGCAAGCCTTCGCGCAGATCGGCATCCGCAGCGCCGGCCTGCGCGCAGCGCGCGAGTACGTGCGCGACCAGGGCGGCCTGATCTGGACCGCCCGCGAGCTGCGCGGACTGGAAAGCCCCGCGCAGCTCGACACCGTCCTGCAGACCCTGCGCCTGCGCTGGGCCTCCTGCGGCAACCCGCCGCTCTACCTGAGTTTCGACATCGACGCGCTCGATCCCGCCTTCGCCCCCGGCACCGGCACGCCCGAGCCGGGTGGCTTGACCACGAACCAGGCGCTGACCCTGATCGAGGAACTCGCGGGCGAGCGCTGGGTCGGCATGGACTGCGTCGAGGTGGCGCCGCCCTACGACCACGCGGAGCTGTCGAGCAACGTCGCCGCGAACCTTGTCTGGACCTACCTGTGCGGACAGGTGGCGCGCCGGCAGCGCCAGGCGACGGCCTCGTGATGCCCGCCGCTCACTGGCTGCTGCTGATCGCCGCGGCGTTCGGCGCGGGGGTGCTCAACGCCATTGCTGGCGGTGGCAGCTTCCTCACCTTCCCGGCGCTGGTCTTCACCGGTCTGCCGCCGATCATGGCCAACGCGACCAGTGCGGTGGCGGTGAGTCCGGGCTATCTGGGCAGCGCGCTGGGATTCCGGACCGAACTGGCCGCCCTGCCCCGCGAGCGTCTGGTGCGCGAGGGGCTGGTCTGCGCCTTGGGCGGCGTCTGCGGCGCGCTGCTCCTGCTGGTGACGCCGGCGAAGGTGTTCTCGGCCGCGGTACCGTGGCTGCTGCTGTTCGCCACGGTGCTGTTCGCGGTCGGGCCACGGCTGGTGGCTGCGCGGGCCCGGCGCGGGGCTGGCGAGGTGCATCCGGTGGCCCAGGGCCTCGGGCTGTTCGTGGTCGCCGTCTATGGCGGCTACTTCAATGGTGGCCTCGGCATCCTGCTGATGGCGCTCTACACGCTGACCGGCGAGAGCCGCGTCCACACCGCCAACGCGCTGAAGAACCTGAACTCGCTGGTGCTGTCGCTGCTGTCGGTGGCGGCATTCGCCTGGGCTGGCGCGATCCACTGGCCCAGCGCGCTGGTGATGATGGTGGCGGCCACGGTCGGCGGATTTGCCGGCGCCCGGCTCGCGCGGCGCCTGCCGGCCGCGACCGTGCGCGCCACGGTGGTGGTCACCGGGCTGGTGATGGCCGCGGTCTTCTTCCTGCGCCAGTGAGGCCGCGGCGGGTCGGCGGTAGCATGCGGGCATGACTTTCTCCGACACGCTCAAGACCCTTCCCGCCATCGACCACCTGGCGGGCCTGCAACTGCTGGATGCGGACAGCGCCGTCGTCGCCACGCTGGACAACCGCCCCGGACAGGCCGGCTCGGTCGCCGTCTACCACGCCCTCGCCCAGCGCCACGGCACGCTCAACGCCGCCGCGGCCCTCGACGGCCTGGCGCTCTACGCCGAACACACCGCGGATGCCCACGCCTTCCCCGGCAAACACCCGAACATCGACCGCCTCGTGGCGGTCGCGTCCGGCGCCCTCGGTCCGCTGACCGTCCAAGCTGTGCCCAAGGCCTGAGGGCTGGCGGCGGAAAGTATCCCCATGAAAACGTTCGTGCTGGTCCTGCTGGGTCTCGTGGCTGCCGTGTTGACCGGCGCGCGCTTCGGCCTGCTGAACGGCCAGCGGCCGAACGACCTCGGTGTCACCAACGGCCGCCTCAAGCCGCCCTCGCTGACACGCAACAGCGTCAGCAGCCAGGCGCGCCTGTTTCCCGGCCATCCGCAGCAGGCTTATGCGTCGATCGAGCCGCTGCCGCTGCGGAACGGCAGTGCGGCCGCGTCGATGCAGACGCTGGCCACCGTGCTGCAGGCCATGCCGGGGGTGGCCATCGTCGAGCAGCGCCCGGACTACCTCTACGCGCAGGCGCAGACCCGCTGGCTGCGCTTCGTGGACGATGTGGAGTTCTGGGTCGACCCGGCGGCCGGCGTCATCGAGCTGCGCAGCGCCAGCCGGCTCGGACGGGAAGACTTCGGCGTGAACCGGCAGCGGATCGACGCGGTGCGCGCCGCCTATCTCGCCGCGGCGGTGGCACTCAAATGACGAAGGCGTTCGGCGAGGCTTCGCCGACACGCCCGGCGACGCTGCCGCTCGTGCGCTGGCTGACGAAGGACACGAAGGTGTCGAAGGGCAGCGGCCGCCCGTAGCCGAAACCCTGCACCACGTCGCAGTGCATGCGGCGCAGCATGGCCATCTCGGCGTCGGTCTCGGCGCCTTCGGCCACCACGTCCATCGACAGGGCATGCGCCAAGCTCACCAAGCTGCGCACGATGGTCTTGCTGGCCGCCTTGGTGCACATGTCGCGCACGAAGGAGCGGTCGATCTTCAGCGTGCTCACCGGAAAACGGGCCAGGTAGGCGAACGAGGAATAGCCGGTGCCGAAGTCGTCGATGCTGATGCGCACGCCCAGCGCCGACAGCTCCGCCAGGACCCGGCCGCTCACCTCCACGTCGCGCATCAGCGCACCCTCGGGAATCTCGATCTCCAGCAGCGAGGACGGCACGCCCCAGCGCAGCAGCGCCGCCGACACATTGCCGGCCAGCTGCACATCCGCCAGCCCCTCGACCGACAGGTTGATGCTCATCGGCAGCTGGTGGCCGAGGTTCATCAGGTTGCGCTGCAGGCGCAGGGCCTCGTCGAGCACCCAGCGGTCCAGCTCCACCATCAGGCCGCATTCCTGCGCCATCGGCAGGAAGTCCGCTGGCGACAGCGGCCCGCGCTCGGCGTGGCGCCAGCGGATCAGCGCTTCGGCGCCCACCACATGGCCGTCCTTCAGGCGACCCTTCGGCTGCAATGCCAGCGCCAGCCCGTCGCTGTCGCCATGGCGCTGCAGGGCGGCGCGGAAGTCCCCTTCCAGCGCCATGCGCAGCCGGCCGGCCGCTTCCAGCCGGTCATCGAAGTGGACGATCTGCTCGCCCGCGCTGCGCTTGGCACAGCGCAGCGCCAGCGCGGCGCGGCGCAGCAGCACCTCGGGCGCATCGCCATGGTCCGGCGCACCGACCACACCAAAGGCCGCACCGAGCCGGAAATTCTGACCGCGCATCGTGATCGACTCGCCCAGCCGGGCCGCCAGCGCATCGGTGCGCTCCTGCAGCGCCTCGCCCGTCGCCGGGGTCAGCAGCACGAACTCCACGCCGTTGAGCCGGTACAGATGCTCCTGGTCCCGCGTGACCGACTGCAGGCGCGAGGCGATTTCCATCAGCGCCAGATCACCCTGGGAGTGGCCCAGCGAGTCGTTGATCGTGTTGAAGCGGCGCAGGCCGAACAGCACCAGCGAGAAGGACTCGTTGCGGTCGACCCGCGCCTTGATGTCCTGCTCCATGGCGCGCTGGTTGCCCACGCGGGTGAGCGGATCGCGCAGCGCTTCCTGCGCCAGCTGGAACTGGCGCACCACCGATTCGGTCGCATCGTTGGCCAGCGACATCATCCCGCCCTCGTGCGGGTAGACGCGGATCATCAGCCAGCGCTGCACCGCGGTCGAATAGCCGATGGCCATGCGCGGCTGGCCGTCGCGGCGGCAGGCCTCGATGGTCTCGAAGAAGATCGACCGGCGAAAACCAGGGTGGTAGTCGAAGGGCGTCTTGCCGATCACCTGCTCGGCGCGCAGACCCATGCCACGCAGGTAGACCTCGTTGCAGTACTTCACCACCCACTGCGCATCGACATGGACGATCGATTCGCCGACACCCTCCAGAAGTTGGGTCAGCTGACATCCCTTAGATACAAAATCACACAAACGCCGACTCGATTTCATCAATTCCAGCTCCTGCACAAGTCCAGCACACCCCACCCGGTCGGACATCGCGGACCGTGGTGTAGAACCCGGGCGTGTCCTCAACCCGGTGAGTCATCCACCCATGCCAACCGATTTCCATGACCTGACCGCCCGCCTGATCTCGGTCTACAGCAAGCGTCTGGCCTTGCGCCCGGTGTGTCTGTCCGACACCTGGCCCCTGTTCGACGCCACCCGGAATCCGGCTTTCAACCAGCACCTGCTCTGGGATCAACCGGGCAGTGAATGGGAGGTATATCGACGCGTGGAAGCCGTCATTGAAGCGACCCGTACGGGCAAGATGGCCTCGGTTTCGGCCGTACTCAAGGAGACCGGGGCGTGGGTTTCCCTGTTCCGGTTCCAGCCGGCGGGTGCGGGCGAGGCGGAAGGGACGCTGGAGATGGGCCTGTGGACCCATGCCCGCTACTGGCACGGGCGCATCAGCCTGGAGCTGGGGCGGATGTGTGTGGACGCGGCCTTCCAGCAGCCGGGGGTGGATCGGCTGATCGGGATCACCTCGACCGACAACCGCGCCTCGCAGCAGCTGATGGAGCTGGTCGGGCTGCACCTGCGTGGCGAGGCGCTGCGCGACAGCGAGTGCGGCACCACCCGCCCCTCGCTGGTGTTCGAGGTGGACCGCGCGACCTGGCAGCGCCAGCGGCGCGGTCAGGCCTTCGCCGCCTACGAGGACGCGGAGCCGTCGCCGGGCAGATCGACCAGCGTGGCCAGCGGCACGCCGTCCAGCGCCGCGTGGTGGGCGACGATGACGACGCGGCCGGTGGAGTCGGCGCAGTCGTCGAGCCTGTCGAGCACGTAGTCCGCCGAGCGGAGGTCCAGCGCGGCGAGCGGATCGTCGAACAGGGTCAGCGGCGCTCCGCTGGCCAGCCCGGCCGCCAGCCGCAGCTTGCGCCGCGTGCCGGTGGACAGCGCGTAAAGCGGCTTGTCCAGGTGCGGCAGCAGGCCGAGTGCCTCCAGATCCTCCGCCAGCACCGCCGCCTCCCAGGCCGGGTGCTGCGACTGGCGCAGGGCCAGATAGTCCCGCGCCCCCAGACCGTCCAGCGCCTCGTCCGCCGGGTCGCACCAGAAGACCTGCGCCCGGTAGGCCAGCGGGTCCAGCGCCAGATCGGCACCATTCAGCACCAGCCGCCCCGATTGCGGGGCCAGCGCCCCCGCCAGCAGCCGCAGCAGGGTCGACTTGCCGCTGCCGTCGCCGCCGCGCACGAGGCCCACGCCAGGGCCGAACTGCGCGGTCCAGTCCGTGAACAGCGCGTGGTGCGGAAAATGGAAGGTCAGGCGCTCGGCCTGCAGCAGCCCCTCGGTCATGCGGGTCATGGTCATCGTCACACCTCCAGCGCGGTGGTCTTCTTGACCGTGCGCAGCACCAGCATCGAGTTCAGCCGCATCACGCCCGGCAGCCGCGTCAGCACCTCGGCGTGGAAGCGCTCCAGATCGTCCGCGTCGCGGTAGGTGAAGCGCAGCAGGTAGTCGTTGCCCCCGGCGACGTAGAAACAGTCGAGGATCGACGACTCCAGCCGGACGGCCTCCTCGAAGCGCCGCAGCGCCTCGGTGGTCGTGCGCTCGACGTTGACGACGGTGTAGGAAATGCCGCTCTGCCCGACCGCGCGCGGATCCAGCAGCGCCACATAGCGGGCGATGACGCCGCCCTCCTCCAGCCGCCGCACCCGCCGCAGGCAGGCCGAGGGCGACAGGTGCACCTGCTCGGCGAGTTCGACATTCGACTGCCGCGCGTCCATCTGCAGTTGGCGCAGGAGGGCGCGGTCCGTGGCATCGAGTTGCACAGGCGTGACGGGGTCGGTCATGTTGTTGCGCTGAAAGTTCAATGCGCGCAATTCTAGAGCGTAGCTTCCGTGTCACCACCCCCAATTGGCAACCCTGTTGCGCGTGTCCCTGCCTAGACTGGAGCCTTCACGCTGCCTCCCGCTGCCAACCCGCCGACCGCCATGACCACTGCCGCCCACGACCCCAGCCTCGACGCCTACTGGATGCCCTTCACCGCCAACCGCCAGTTCAAGCAGGCGCCGCGGATGCTCGCCCGCGCCGAGGGGATGCACTACTGGACCGACGACGGCCGCCAGATCCTCGACGGCGTGGCGGGACTCTGGTGCGTCAACGCTGGCCACGCACGGCCGAAGATCGTGCAGGCCATCCAGCAGCAGGCCGGCGAGATGGACTACGCGCCGCCCTTCCAGATGGGCCACCCCAAGGCCTTCGAACTAGCCGACCAGCTGGCCAGGCTGACCCCGCCGGGGCTGAACCGCGTGTTCTTCACCAACTCCGGCTCGGAGTCGGTCGAGACGGCGCTGAAGATGGCGCTGGCCTACCACCGCGTGCGCGGCGAAGGCAGCCGCACCCGTCTGATCGGCCGCGAGCGTGGTTACCACGGCGTCAACTTCGGCGGCATCTCGGTCGGCGGCATCGTCACCAACCGCAAGATGTTCGGCACGCTGCTGTCCGGCGTCGACCACATCCGCCACACCCACGACCCGGCTCGCAACGCCTTCAGCGTCGGCCAGCCCGAACACGGTGCCGACCTCGCCGATGACCTGGAGCGCCTGGTCGCACTGCACGATGCCTCGACCATCGCCGCCGTCATCGTCGAGCCGATCGCCGGCTCGACGGGCGTGCTGATCCCGCCGCAGGGCTACCTGCAGCGCCTGCGCAAGATCTGCGACCAGCACGGCATCCTGCTGATCTTCGACGAGGTCATCACCGGCTTCGGGCGCACCGGCCAGCCCTTCGCGTCGCAGACCTTCGGCGTGGTGCCGGACATGATCACCGCGGCCAAGGGCATCACCAACGGCAGCGTGCCGATGGGTGCGGTCTTCGTGCAGCAGGCGATCCACGACACCTTCATGAACGGCCCGGCGCACCTGATCGAGTTCTTCCACGGCTACACCTACTCGGCCCACCCGCTGGCCTGCGCCGCCGGCCTGGGCACGCTGGCAACCTATGCCGACGAGGGTCTGCTCACGCGCGCCGCCACGATGGCCGGCACCTTCGCCGACGCGCTGCATGGGTTGCGCGACCTGCCGCATGTCGTGGACATCCGCAACTTCGGGCTGGTCGGCGGGATCGAGCTGGCGCCACGTCCGGGCGAGCCGGGCAAGCGGGCCTTCGACGTCTTCCTCGACTGCTTCGCGCAGGGCGTGATGATCCGCACCACCGGCGACACCATCGCGCTGTCGCCGCCGCTGATCATCTCGGCCGAGCAGATCGGGCAGATCGTCGAGACCGTGGCCACGGCCATCCGCCGCGTCGTGTGACTTTCTTGGCAAGCTCGGCCACAATGGGCCGAACCCACTGCCCGCGGAGTCCCGCCTGAGTCGCTCGCTGCTGACCACCGATCTGGCCCTGTCCCGGCGTTCCTGGTACGCCGAAGGGGTCACGCGCCCGCCGGCCCACCCGCCGCTGCAAGGCGAAGTGCGGGCCGACGTGGCCGTGGTGGGTGGCGGTCTGGCGGGCTTGTCGGCGGCGCTGGAACTGGCACAGCGTGGCCGCTCGGTGGTGTTGCTCGAAGGCCAGCAGCTCGGCTGGGCTGCATCAGGCCGCAACGGTGGGCAGGCGCTGCCGGGCCTGGCCTGCGACATGGCCGAGATCGAGTCGCAGCTCGGCCTCGGCGACGCGCGCCGTGTCTGGGCCATGACGGTCGAGGCGCTGACCCTGATCCACGCCCGCCGCGACCAGCACCGCATCGCTTGCGACTGGCAGTCCGGCGCGCTGACCGTGTCCGCCAGTCCACGCAAGACCCGCGCGCTGCGCAGCTGGGTCGACCGCATGGCCGAGGTCTACGACTACCGCCAGCAGTGGCTCGACCGGGCCGCGCTGCCGCTGCACATCCGCAGTGCCCGCTACGACAGCGGCGTCTACGACCGCCGCAGCGGCCACCTGCACCCGCTGAAGTACGCACTCGGGCTGGCCAACGCGGTGTGGCAGACCGGCGCCCGGCTGTACGAGTCCTCCCCGGTCACCGCGCTGGAGCGGCACCGCGGCGTGACGCTGCTGCGCACGGCGCACGGACAGGTGCTGGCCGAACAGGTGCTGCTGGCGGGCAATGTGCACCTGCCCGGCCTGCCCGGGCTCCCCACGACCGAGGGCGCCCGCATCATGCCGGTCGGCACCTATGTGGCCGTGACGGAGCCGCTGAGCCCGGCGCAGATGGATGCACTCCTGCCCACCCGCGCGGCGGTGTGCGACAACAACTTCTCGCTCGACTACTTCCGCCCCACCGCCGACCAGCGCCTGCTCTACGGCGGCAAGGTCAGCTACAGCACGGTGACGCCGCCGAACCTCGCCGCCCGGATGCGCTCGCACATCGTCCGGACCTTCCCGAGCCTGGCGCGCACCCCCGTCACCCATGCCTGGGGCGGCTTCGTCGACATCACGATGAACCGCGCGCCCGAATTCGTGCGCCTGCCCGCGGACGGGGCGGCCACGGCGCCGATCTACCTGGTGCAAGGCTTCTCCGGCCACGGCCTGGCGCTGACCGGGCTGGCCGGCAAGCTGGCCGCCGAAGCGATGTGCGGCGACGCCGGCCGCTTCGACGTGTTCAGCCGCTTGCGCCACCGCTCCTTCCCCGGCGGGGCGCGCCTGCGTACCCCGACGCTCGTGCTGGGCATGCTCTGGCACCGGCTGAGGGACCAGTTGTGACCACCCGCCTTCCTCGACCCGGCATCAGGGGGAACCCGGTGGCCAGCACCGAAATGGTGCTGGCACACTGCATGCAATGGTTTCATTTCCAATGACCCAAGCACTCCCGTCCCGTTCAAGACCCCCCGTGGTCCTCGTCCCGGCCTGCAACCGGATGCTGGGACAGCATCCCTTCCACATCGCAGGCAAGAAGTACCTCGATGCCGTGCGGCTCGCCGGCGCCTTGCCGCTGATCGTCCCGTCGGCCAGCCCCGAGGAACTCGACACCCTGCTCGATCTGGCCGATGGCGTGCTGCTGACCGGCTCGCCCTCGAACGTGCACCCGAGCCACTTCGGCGAGGCCGTGCACGACCCCGCGCTGCCGCTGGACGCCGTGCGCGATGCCTGGACGCTGCCGCTGATCCCCAAGGTGATCGCCCGCGGGATGCCGCTGCTGGCGATCTGCCGCGGCTTCCAGGAGACCAATGTGGCGCTGGGCGGCACGCTGCACCAGGCGGTGCAGGAGGTGGCAGGCCTGCACGACCACCGCGCGCGCAGTGAAGATGCGGTCGAGGTGCAATACGGTTTCTCGCACCCGGTGCAGGTGCAGCCCGGCGGCGTGCTGGCGCGCGTGCTCGCCAGCGACGAGGTGATGGTCAACAGTGTCCACGGCCAGGGCGTGCACCGCCTGGCCGAAGGACTGCGCGTCGAGGCCCTCGCGCCCGACGGTCTGGTCGAGGCCTTCTCGGTGGCAAACAGCCCCGGATTCGCCCTCGGCGTTCAATGGCATCCGGAGTGGCAGGCGGCTGACAACCCGGTCTCCCTGGCGATGCTGCGCGCCTTCGGCGCCGCGTGCCAGGACTACCGCGACCTGCACCGGCCACCGAGCCGCTGATCCGTCCTCCTCCCCGGGCGGGACCGACAGCACGACGCCCGGCAGCGACCGGCGTCGCGATCGGTGCCGCCTGTCCCCAGAGACGAACACGGAACAGACCATGAACAAGCGCGAACACTTCAATTTCAGCGACCTCGAACACTGGCTCAACGAACGCCGCGTGACCGAGATCGAATGCCTGGTGCCCGACCTGACCGGCGTGGCCCGCGGCAAGATCCTGCCCCGCCAGAAGTTCACCGAGGACCGCGGGATGCGGCTGCCGGAAGCGGTGGTGGCGATGGGCGTGACGGGCGAATTCCCCGAAGAAGGCCCGTACTACGACGTCATCAACCCCACCGACCGCGACATGCACCTGCGCCCCGACCCGGCCACGGTGCGCATCGTGCCGTGGGCGACCGACCCGACCGCGCAGGTCATCCACGACTGCTACGACAAGGACGGCAAGATGGTGCCGTTCGCGCCGCGCTCGGTGCTGCGCCGGGTCTGCGACCTGTTCGCCGCCGAGGGATGGAACCCGGTCGTGGCGCCCGAGCTGGAGTTCTACCTGGTCGCCCGCAACACCGACCCCGACATGCCGCTGAAGCCGCCGATCGGCCGCAGCGGCCGCGCCGAGACCTCGCGCCAGGCGTATTCGATCGACGCCGTGAACGAGTTCGACCCGCTGTTCGAGGACGTGTATTCCTACTGCGAGAAGATGGAGCTGAACGTGGACACGCTGATCCACGAGATCGGCGCGGGCCAGATGGAGATCAACTTCTTCCACGACCACCCGCTGCAGCTCGCCGACGAGGTTTTCTTCTTCAAGCGCACGCTGCGCGAAGCGGCCATGCGCCACAACATGTTCGCCACCTTCATGGCCAAGCCGATCGCCGGCGAGCCGGGCAGCGCCATGCACATCCACCAGAGCCTCGTCAACAAGGACGGGCAGAACATCTTCAGCAACCCGGACGGCACGGCGAGCAAGGAGTTCTACTGGTACATCGGCGGCCTGCAGAAGTACATCCCGTCGGCGATGGCGCTGTTTGCCCCGTACGTGAACAGCTACCGCCGCCTCTCGCGCTTCACCGCAGCCCCCATCAACATCCAGTGGGGCACCGACAACCGCACCGTCGGCATCCGCTCGCCAGTGGCCTCGCCCGCGGCGCGGCGCATCGAGAACCGCGTGATCGGCGCCGACGCGAACCCCTACGTCGCGCTGGCCGCGACGCTGGCCTGCGGCTACCTCGGCATCAAGAACCGGATCGAGCCGACGCCCGAGTGCAAGGGCGACGCCTACCTCGGCGACTACCAGCTGCCGCGCAGCCTGGGCGAGGCGCTGGAGAAGCTGCGCAACGAGAAGGCGCTGGCGGAGGTGCTCGGCGAGTCCTTCATCACCGTCTACACCGAGATCAAGGAAATCGAGTACGCCGAGTTCATGAAGGTGATCTCGCCGTGGGAGCGCGAGCACCTGCTGCTGCACGTCTGACCACCCTCTCGACCGTTTCACCCCACGCACACAACCCCGTCATGCCCGCGAACGCGGGCACCCACGCCGGCCACCGACCGCCCCGCACCGTGGGTCCCCGCTTGCGCGGGGATGACGCCGTCAACAGGACAGGACCATGACCAGCACCCCGACCACCCACGACACCGCCTCCTGGCAAGCCGCCGACGCCGCCCACTTCCTGCACCCCTTCACCGACTTCCAGCAGCTCGCGCAGAAGGGCTCGCGCATCATCACCAAGGCCGACAACCTCTACCTCACCGACAGCGAAGGCCACCGGCTCTTCGACGCGATGAGCGGCCTGTGGTGCGTGAACGTCGGCTATGGGCAGCAGTCGCTGATTGACGCTGCGGCGCACCAGATGAAGGAGCTGCCCTTCTACAACAGCTTCTTCCAGACCACGACGCCGCCCGCCGTCGAACTCGCGCAACTGCTCGCCGAGGTCACGCCGCCGCAGTTCCAGCACGTCTTCTACGCCGGCTCCGGCTCGGAGGGCAACGACACCGTGGTGCGCATGGTCCGCCGCTACTGGGATCTGCAAGGCCAGCCCGAGCGCCAGGCCATCATCAGCCGCTGGAACGGCTACCACGGCTCGACGATGGCGGGCGCCTCGCTCGGCGGGATGAAGTACATGCACGCCCAGGGCGGCCTGCCCATCCCCGGCATCACCCACATCGACCAGCCTCACTGGCTCGAACACGGCGCCGGGATGACACGCGACGAGTTCGGCGTGGTGGCCGCGGGCTGGCTGGAGCAGAAGATCCTCGAAGTCGGCCCGGACAAGGTCGCCGCCTTCATCGGCGAGCCGGTGCAAGGTGCGGGCGGCGTGATCGTGCCGCCGGCCACCTACTGGCCGGAGATCCAGCGCATCTGCGACCAGTACGGCATCCTGCTGGTCAGCGACGAGGTGATCTGCGGCTTCGGGCGCACGGGGAACTGGTTCGGCTGCGAGACGATGGGCACGAAGCCGGACCTGATGACCTTCGCCAAGGGCGTGACCTCGGGCTACATCCCGCTGGGCGGCGTGATGGTCGGTGACCGCGTCGCCAAGGCGCTGATCGAGCAAGGCGGCGAGTTCGAGCACGGCTACACCTACAGCGGCCACCCGGTCGCCTGCGCCGTGGCGATCGCCAACATCCAGCTGATCCAGTCGCTGAAGCTGGTCGAGCGGGTGCGCGACGAGACCGGGCCGTATCTGGCGGCGCAGTTCGCCAAGCTGAACGACCACCCGCTGATCGGCGAGACGCAGACCTGCGGGCTGATGGCGTCGATGCAGCTCGTCAAGGCCAAGGACCGCGGGGATGGGCACCCGGCGATGTTCGATTCCGAACTGGGCGTTGGCATGATCTGCCGCGGCCACTGCTTCGCCAACGGGCTGGTGATGCGCGCGGTCGGGGACCGGATGATCATTGCGCCGCCGCTGGTGATGACGATTGAGCAGGTGGATGAGTTGATGGGATTGATCCACAAGTGTCTGGATCTGACGCTGGCGGATGTGCGGGCGCGGGGGTGGGTGTGATGCACGAACTCGACGCCCTGCACAGATCAGGCGTAAAACAGGGGAGCCATCATTGCCTACCATTTCAATGTTCTACGGCATCCTTATCCGGATGTTCTTCTACGACACGGACAAGCACAACGTGCCGCATATTCATGCAGACTATCAAGGTGAAGTAGCGGTCTACTCAATTCAGGACGGCACGGTCTTGGCAGGCAAGCTCCCTCCGAAAAAGCATAAGCTGGTCGTCGCATGGATTGCGATACACGAAGATGATCTACTTGCCGATTGGGCGCTGGCCGTCAATGGTAAAAAACCTTTCCCCATTCGAGGACTTGACCAATGAATATTGTAGAAATCATTCCCCAGGAAGATTTTGTGCTGTACATCAAGGCCGATGACGGGAAAGCTGGCTTGTTCGATGTAAAACCACTTCTTGAATCAGAAGCCTTTTTGCCACTAAAAGAACAGAGTGAATTCAGGCGGATCCACAACGGAAAATACTTCGTCGAGTGGGACTGCGGCGCAGACCTGTCCGCCGACACGATTCAAGCTCGATGGAAAACGTCGAACGAGAGCACCCAATAGCGGCAGGCATCGCAGTGCATGTTTTGGTGGTCTATTCAGGAGGACGATTTATGCGTCACGCAGCAGGGGAAAATCAATGGCGACAAGGGCTTGGGCGGATTTTTCGCGCTGAGTTAGATGTCAAGGGCAAAGTTAGACAGCAAGGCCGCAAGGTCTAAATTAGTTAAGCATTCGAAAGCCACTGTGCAGCGCTCCGCAAAAATGCCCGCTGTGGCGTAAGTAGCAATCAAGCGAGCGTCGAGGATTTGCTCTATCAAAACTAATGGGTAACCACAGAGAGACCGAACTTCATGCAGCAGGCACAAAAACCATTTGAAGCGACAAGTTCATGGTGCTACCACTTTGCTCGATACGAGGTCTTGCCAGCCATCCTCGCAAAGCCCGAAGTAGCGGCCGGCGAGGTGATCCTGCTGCGAGACTACACACAGAGTGTCTTAGATGAGTATCTGACGCCGGAGCAACAGAACCTCACATATAAACGTGCAAACAGCGAAGGCGGGGTCAAGCTCAAAAGCTCGGTAAAGTATTTTGTCGCATTTATGGCCGCCGAAACCGGGGAGATGACGAACCTCGGTAAGGGTAACTTTCAGAGGATTCTGGCAACGCCGCAAGCAGTAGTGGACGCCGCTGAAGATGCTGCTATCGACGACGCGGAGCCGGACGCGGTCGAGGATGCCGACGATTTGAAAGGATGGGTCTACGCGTTCACTTTTCCACTTATCCAAAAACAGGGCACACCCTTCCCGATCAAGATTGGCAAGGCACGATTGGATGTTGTTGCACGAGTCGCAGCCCAGTGCAAAGGAAGCGCAACATTTGAACAGCCTACGATTCTCGGCCAGTGGGAAGTTTCAAGAATGAGCCATGCCGAGTCAGCTATACATGCTGTACTCAAGGCAAAGGGAAAGTGGCGGGAAGGAGTTCCGGGTATAGAGTGGTTCGATACGACACTTCAAGAAGTCGACTCGATAGTGAAGTTCCTTCAATCGTGAATAAATAGATTCTCCTTCGGCGTACTTTAAAAACCGAAGAACCGTTACAGCCGGCTTTGGGTACTGCCGGAATCCAAATACAATCCGTTCGCTAATCGCGCGCTGATGCCTAACGTTGAGCATCGCAAGGAAAACCCAATGCCAAGCAACTGGAGTCCCGCAGAAAAGAAAATTGCACGCCGCGCTTTTGATGCGGCGCTGCAGCGCGAACTCGCAGAAGTCATGCGGGCATTGAAATCCATGATTGCGACGAAACCCCAATGAGCACCGACCGTTTCCAACAACGCGCCAACGACCTGCGCCGCGCCGTGGCCCGGCTGGTCGAAGCCTGCGAACAACCTTTCAACACTTTTGTGCGCGACTCGGCCATCCAGCGCTTCGAGTTCTGCTGGGAGCTGGCGTGGAAAACGCTCAAGCTGCGGCTGGAGGTGGTGGGCATCGACGCCCTGACGCCCCGCGATGTCTTTCAGGCGTCCCTCCAGAACGGCCTGATCCACGACGGCAACCTCTGGAGCGACGCGCAGAAGATGCGCAACCTGACCAGCCACACCTACGACGAATTGCTGGCCCAGAAGGTCTACGAATTCCTGCTCGAATCCGGACAAGGCATCTTCAAGCAACTGGCTGTGGACGTGGCGCAATGGCAGACCGAGACCCCTTGACCTTCGGCATCGCGCAGCGGCACCTCGACGCACTGCGTCAGGTGTTCGCCCGGCACGCCACGATCGACCAGGTGCTGATCTTCGGCTCGCGCGCGCGTGGCACCGCACGGCCCGGGTCCGACATCGACCTGGCCGTCGTGGCGCCACAGATGACCGATGCGGAGTTCTCGACGCTCTGGAACGAGATCGACGCCCTGCCGATCCTGTTCAAGATCGACCTGCTGCACTGGGACCGGATCACCAATCCGGCGCTGAAAGACAACGCCTTGCGCGACGGACGCCCGCTCGGCTCCCCCGCGCCCTTGCAGACCAAGACGACGGAACATTCATGAACCCAACGCAGTCCTGGCACGACCGTGCCGCCGCCCTCACCCTCGACGGCCGCGCTGTCATCAACGGCCAGCGCGTCACCAGCGCCAGCGGCGAGACCTTCGACAAGCACTCGCCGATCGACGGCCGCCACCTCGCCCCCATCGCCCGCGGGCAGACGGCCGACATCGACGCCGCCGTGGCCTCGGCCCGCGCCGCGTTCGAGGACGGCCGCTGGGCGCACCAGCCGCCCGCCGCGCGCAAGAAGGTGCTGCAGCGCTTCGCCGAGGGGATCCTGGCGCACCGCGACGAACTCGCGCTGCTGGAGACGCTCGACATGGGCAAGCCGATCCAGTTCTCGCGCAGCGTCGATGTGCCCGCCGCCGCGCGCACCATCGCGTGGTACGCCGAGGCGATCGACAAGGTCTACGACGAGATCGCCCCGACCGGCCGCAACGCGCTGGCGCTCATCACCCGCGAGGCGATGGGCGTGGTCGGCGTGATCGTGCCGTGGAACTACCCGATGATCATGGCCGCCTGGAAGCTCGGGCCGGCGCTGGCCACGGGCAACTCGGTGGTGATGAAGCCGAGCGAGAAATCGCCGCTGACCGCGCTGCGGCTGGCCGAGATCGCGCTCGAAGCGGGATTGCCGCCGGGGGTGTTCAACGTCGTGCCGGGCTTCGGCCACGAGGCGGGCGAGGCGCTCGCGCTGCACATGGACGTGGACGCGATCGGCTTCACTGGCTCGACGCGCACCGGCCGCCGGATGCTCGACTACGCCGGGCGCTCCAACCTCAAGCGGGTCTACAACGAACTGGGCGGCAAGTCGGCCTTCCTGGTCTTCCCCGACCACCGCGACCCGGCCAAGGCGGCGCGCACCGTCGCCAGCAGCCTGTTCTTCAACCAGGGCGAGTCGTGCAACGCACCGTCGCGGGTGCTGGTTCACGCGGCCATCGCCGACGAGTTCGTGGCCAACGTCACCGCGCAGATGCCCGGCTGGCAGCCCGCCGACCCGCTCGACCCGGCGACCGTGATGGGCGCGCTGGTCGATGAAGGGCAGATGCGCACCGTGCTGGGCTACATCGACGCCGGTCGGGCGGAAGGCGCGGTCTGCCATGGCGGCGAGCGGGTGCGCACCGAGTCGGGCGGCTTCTATGTCCAGCCAACCGTGTTCGACCGCGCGACCAACGACATGCGCATCGCCCGCGAGGAAATCTTCGGGCCGGTGCTGTCGGTGATCCGCTTCGAGACGGAGGAAGAAGCCGTGCGCATCGCCAACGCCACGCCCTACGGCCTGCAGGCCAGCGTCTGGAGCCACGACCTCAACCGCGCACACCGCGTGGCACGCGCCTTGCGAGCTGGTACCGTGCATGTGAACCAGTACGACGAGGACGACATCACCGTGCCTTTCGGCGGCTACAAGCAGAGCGGCAACGGCCGTGACAAGTCCCTGCACGCGCTGGAGAAGTACACCGAACTGAAGACCACCTGGCTGCGGCTGGATGACGCCTGAAGGTCCGGCGCGCGGCGTGACGAATTGGCGAATCCTCGGGCCATAATCCCGCCGCGTGCAGGGTCTTTCCAGCATCGGAAACATCCGTTACCACTGATCCGATGGCTTCGTTTCCCACTCGATCCCTACTTCAACCCTCTACTGGAGCGCTCATGAACCTGTTGTCCTCCCGGCCCGCCAAGGCCCTGAATGTCCTGGTCGCCGCTGTTGCGGTGCTGTGCTCGGCAGGCGTGCGCGCCGAGGAAGAGAAGGTCCTGAACATCTACAACTGGTCGGACTACATCGCTGAAGACACGATCAAGAACTTCGAGAAGGAAACGGGCATCAAGGTCCGCTATGACCTCTTCGACAGCAACGAATCCCTGCACGCCAAGCTGATCGCCGGCAAGACGGGCTACGACATCGTGGTGCCGGGCTCGAACTGGGCCAAGTCGCAGATCGATGCCGGCCTGCTGCTGAAGCTCGACAAGAGCAAGATCCCGAACCTCGCCAACCTCGACCCCGCCATCCAGGCGCAGCTCGCCAAGATGGACCCGGGCAACGAGCACATCGTCGACTGGCTCTGGGGCTACACGACGGTCGGCATCAACGTCGACAAGGTCAAGGCCGCGCTGGGTGGCAAGCCGATGCCCGAGAACTCGTGGGACCTCGTGTTCAACCCGGAGTACGCCAGCAAGCTCAAGGGCTGCGGCGTGGCCGTGCTCGACACCCCGTCGGAAATCATGCCGCTGGCGCTGAACTACATCGGCAAGAGCCCGGCGAGCACCAACGCCGACGACTACAAGGCCGCTGGCGAGATGCTCAAGAAGATCCGTCCTTCGGTGACGCGCTTCGTCGGTTCGGGCTCGGACTACATCGACCAGATGGCGAAGGGACAGATCTGCGCCGTGGTGGGCTGGTCGGGCGACGTGATGATCGCCAAGGACAAGTCGGCCAAGGCCAAGAAGCCGCAGAACCTGCAGGTACTGCTGCCCAAGCAGGGCGGCTTGCTGTTCTTCGACACGATGGCGATCCCCAAGGACGCCAAGCATCCGGACAACGCGCACAAGTTCATCAACTACATCCTCAAGCCCGAGGTGCATGCGTCGCTGACCAACACGGTGTTCTACGCCAACCCGAACAAGGCGTCACTGAAGTTCGTGAAGCAGGAACTGGCCAAGGATCCGGCGGTGTTCCCGGACGAAGCGTCGATGGCCAAGATGATCCCGCCCGGCACGCCCGACCAGGCCACCCGCAAGCTGATCACCCGGACCTTCACCAACTTCAAGGCGGGCCGCTGACGCGGGTCCCGCACTGTCACAGGGATACACGCACATGGCCAAGACACTGGAGGACAGCGCCTTCCTGCGGATCGACTCCGTGGTGAAGGAGTTCGGGGATTTCCGGGCGGTGGACCAGGTGAGCCTGGACATCGCCAAGGGGGAAATCTTCGCCCTGCTCGGCTCGTCGGGCTGCGGCAAGAGCACGCTCTTGCGCATGCTCGCCGGCTTCGAGTCGCCGACCTCCGGCCGCATCGTGCTCAACGGGCAGGACCTCGCGGGCAAGCCGCCCTACGAGCGCCCGGTGAACATGATGTTCCAGTCGTATGCGCTGTTTCCCCACATGACGGTGTGGGACAACATCGCCTTCGGGCTGCGCCGCGACGGCCTGCCCTCGGCCGAGATCACGGCGCGCGTCGACGAGATGCTGCGCCTGACCCAGCTCGGCAAGCTGGCCAAGCGCAAGCCGCACCAGCTTTCGGGTGGCCAGCAGCAGCGGGTCGCGCTGGCGCGCAGTCTGGCCAAGCGGCCGCAGTTGCTGCTGCTGGACGAGCCGCTGGGCGCGCTCGACAAGAAGCTGCGCGAGGCCACGCAGATCGAGCTGGTCAACATCATCGAGACGGTCGGCGTGACCTGCGTGATGGTGACGCACGACCAGGAAGAGGCGATGACCATGGCCTCGCGCATCGCGGTGATGAGCGAGGGGCGCTTCCTGCAGGTCGGCAGCCCCTCCGACATCTACGAGACGCCGACCACCCGCTTCGTCGCCGACTTCATCGGCAACGTCAACCTCACCGACGGCACCATCACCGTCGACGAGCCCGACCACGTGCACGTGCAGTGCGCGGACTTCACCCACTACATCGGCCACGGCATCTCGGGCTACCTCGGTCAGCCGGTGACGGTGGCCGTGCGCCCGGAGAAGATCTCGGTCAGCAAGGACAAGCCCGAGGGCGCGATGAACCAGGTGCGCGGCGTCGTCAAGGAGATGTCCTACTTCGGCGACAGCACGCTCTACCACCTGGAGCTGGCCAGCGGCGCACGCTTCAAGGTCACGGTCGAGAACGACAGCCGCGACCGCTCCGGCGCGCCGACCTGGGGCGATGCGGTCTGGGCCTACTGGCAGCCATCCGCCCAGGTCGTGCTGACGCAATGACAGGCCGGCAACCATGACCCCGGCCACCACCCCGCTCCAGCGCCTGCGCTCCGTGTTCAGCGGCCGCAGCCTTGTCATCGGCACACCCTATGTCTGGCTGCTGGTGTTCTTCCTGCTGCCCTTCCTCATCGTGCTGCGCATCAGCTTCGCGGAGATGGACGGCGCCAAGGTCAGCGACCTGTTCACCTTCTCGAACAACGAGCTGTTCATGAAGCTCAAGCTTCAGAACTTCCTCACCATCTTCCAGGACGACCTCTACCTGGCGACCTACGGCCAGTCGCTGCTGTACGCCGGCATCACGACCCTGGTCTGCCTGGCCATCGGCTACCCGTTTGCCTACTTCATGGCCCGCGCGCCCGGCACCGTGCAGCCCCTGCTGCTGATGGGCGTGATGCTGCCGTTCTGGACCAGCTTCCTGCTGCGCGTCTACGCGTGGAAGGGCCTGCTCGACGCCGACACCGGCTGGGTCGGCACCTTCCTGAAGACCATCCACGCCGACCAGGTGCTGCTGCCGCTCGGGCTGATCTCGGCGGAGGGGCAGTTCATGTACACGCCGTTCTCGCTGTTGCTCGGCATGGTCTACACCTACCTGCCCTTCATGATCCTGCCGCTGTACGGCACGCTGTCCAAGCTGGACCTGCGCCTGCTCGAAGCCGCGCAGGACCTGGGCGCAACACCGTGGCAGGCCTTCTGGCGCATCACGGTGCCGCTGTCCAAGGGCGGCATCGTCGCGGGGGCCATGCTGGTGTTCATCCCGTGTGTCGGTGAATACGTGATCCCCGAACTGCTCGGCGGGCCGGAGACGCTGATGATCGGCCGCGTGCTGTGGGACGAGTTCTTCAGCAACAACGACTGGCCGATGGCGTCGAGTGTCGCGGTGACGATGGTGCTGCTGATCCTTGTGCCGCTGGCGATCTTCAACCGCAACCAGTCGCAGGGAGCCTCCAAGTGATCGTCACCCCCGCCGGACGCTGGACCAGCCGGATCTGGTTGACCGCTGGATTCGTTTTCCTGTACCTGCCCATCATCGCGCTGGTGGTCTACAGCTTCACCGACTCACCGGTGCCGAACGTCTGGGCCGGCTTCTCGCTGCGCTGGTACGAGAAGCTGGTCGGTGACGAGGACATCCGCAACGGGCTGTTCCTGTCGCTGCAGATCGCCACCGCCACCGCCACCGGCTCGGTGATCCTCGGGACACTGGCCGCCTTCACGCTGGAGCGCTACCCGCGCTTCAAGGGCCGCACGCTGTTCTCCGGCATGGTGAACGCGCCGCTGGTGATGCCCGAGGTGATCGTCGGGCTGTCGCTGCTGCTGATGCTGGTGTCGATGCAGCGGCTGTTCGGCGTGCCCGAGCGCGGCATCATCACCATCTGGCTCGGCCACATGCTGGTCGGCATGGCGTATGCGACGGTGGTGATCGCCGCGCGTCTGCGCGATCTGAACCCGCAGTTCGAGGAAGCGGCGCAGGACCTGGGCGCCCGGCCGTTGCAGGTCTTCTTCCTGGTGACGCTGCCGATGATCGCGCAGTCGATGCTGGCCGCCTGGCTGCTGACCTTCACGCTGTCGCTGGACGATGTGGTGATGTCGGCCTTCCTGTCCGGCCCGGGTTCGACCACGCTGCCGCTGGTGATCTTCTCGCGCGCCCGGCTGGGTCTGGACCCCACCGTGAACGCGCTGGCCACGGTCGTGATCGTGGTGGTGGCGGTGTTCGTCGTGGTGTCGAGTTACATGATTGCGCTGCGCGAGCGGCGTCTGCAGCAGGAACAGCAAGCTGCGCTGAAGGGTGGCTGAAGGGTGATCGAACGGGTGGAACGAATCTGCAAGAGCATCAGTCTGGTCATTCCCTGCTACAACGAGGCCGGCAATCTGGACGCGCTGCTCGAACGCTGCATGGCCACGCTGAACACGCTCGGACTGACCTGGGAAATCGTGCTCGTCGATGACGGCAGCCGGGACAACACCGCGCTGCAACTGGCGCACTGGTCGGCGCGGGAGCCACGGGTGCGTGCGCTGCTGCTGTCGCGCAACTTCGGCAAGGAAGCGGCCCTGAGCGCCGGCATCGACGCGGCACGCGGCCAGACCGTGGTGCTGATGGACGCCGACCTCCAGCACGAACCCGAGCTGATCCCGACCATGCTGCAGCGCTGGAGACACGGCATCGACGTGGTCTACGCGCGCCGCAAGGACCGCAGCGACGAGCCCTGGTTCAAGCGCACCTTCACGCGCCTGTTCTACCGGATGCTCAACGCGACGCACCCGCGGGTGACGATTCCGCCGGATGCGGGGGATTTCCGGCTGCTCGACCGCCATGTGGTCGACGCGCTCAAGTCGCTGCCGGAGCACAACCGCTTCATGAAGGGCATGTACGCCTGGGTCGGTTTCCACTCGGAAGAGCTGCCCTACACGCCCAAGGCGCGCGCCAGCGGCCAGAGCCACTACAACCTGCACAGCCTCGTCAGCCTGTCGCTGAGTGGCATGACGGCCTTCACGACCTGGCCGCTGCGGGCCTCCAGCGTGCTCGGCGTGAACCTGGCGCTGCTGGCGTTCTGCTATGGCGGCTATCTGGTGCTGGACTACTGGCTGTTCGGCGCCGAGATCTCGGGCTGGACCACCATCGTGGTGAGCACGATGCTGTTCTCGGGGGTGCAACTGCTCAGCCTGGGCGTGCTCGGCGAGTACATCGCGCGCATCTACGAGGAGGTCAAGGGGCGCCCGCTCTACATCGTGCACCGCAGCCTGGGCGCAGGTCTGCCGCAGGACGGTGGCCTCACCCCGCTGGTGCTGCCCGAAACACCCAGAGCCGGCTGACCACGAAGGTCCCCACCGCCAGCCCGACCAGCACCACGCCCAGCGCCAGGTCGTAGCGCAGGCCGCCGGTGCGCAGCACGGCGGCGTAACAGGCCTCGTTGACCACGAAGCCGGCGCCGGATACCAGGGCAAAGCGCCACAGGCTCTGCCCGGTGCCGACCCCGGTGGTCGCGCCGAAGGTCCAGAGCCGGTGTCCGCTGAAGGACACGACAAATGCGATCATCCAGCCCACCACGTTGGCGCTCAGCGGCGCCAGCCCCATGGACTCCACGGCCAGGCGCACGACCCCCCAATGCACCGCAGCCGCGGTGGTCCCCACGGCGATGAAACGCACGCCTTGCCAACGATCTTTCGACATGCCCGACATCCTAGCCTCCCCCCGACCCTGCCGGCGCCTGGCGGTCTGTGTCGATGATTACGGCCTGCACGCCGGCATCGACGAGGCCAGCGTCCAGCTTGCACGCGCCGGCCGCATCAGCGCCGTCAGCGTGATGAGCGACGGCCCGACCTGGCCCGCCAGCGCCGCAGCCCTGCGCGAGGCCGCCGACACCCACCCGGTGGACGTCGGTCTGCACCTGAACCTGACCGAGGCCCTGCCCGGTGTCACGGGCGAGCCGCTGCAGCGGGTGATCCTGCGCGCCGGTCTGCACCTGTTCGATGCTCGTGCCCTGCGGCGCCGGATCGAGCAGCAGCTGGACCGGTTCGAAGACGGCTGGGGCGCGGCGCCGGACCATGTGGACGGCCACCAGCATGTGCACCAGCTGGCGCAGGTCCGCGGTGTGTTGCTGGCGGCACTGGAGGCGCGCTACCCGGACACCGCGCACCGGCCGTGGCTGCGCGCGAGTCGGGCGCCGGCCGGCGCCGACCTGCCGCTGCGGCGCAAGGCCGACGTGATCTCGTGGCTGGGTGCGGCGGAACTGCAGCGCGGCGCGGCCCGGCGTGGCTGGCAATCCAATGCGCACCTGCTCGGCGTCTACGGCTTCGACACCGATGCGGCGGGTTACCGGGCCTTGCTGCAACGCTGGTTCGCCCTGGCGCAGGACGGCGATCTGCTGATGTGCCACCCGGCCAGTCAGGCGCCGGCCTGTGATGTCATCGGCGCTGCCCGCCAGGTCGAGTGGAGCGTCTGGCAGTCCGACGCCCTGCTGGACGACCTCGCCGAGGCCGGGCTGCAAATCACGGCGCTGCGCAACGTGCTGGCGGAACGATCATCCAGTGCAGCGTCTGGTGCGGCGCCTGCTGCTGCGCCGGCACGTCGAAACTGAACTCCCCTCGCAGCACCGGGCCGGACGACCATTCGTCCAGCTCCGGCGGCGCACCCAGCCGCACCGCCACGTGGCCGGCCTCGGCAAACACCGATGGCTCCAGCCACGGCGTGTGCAGCAGGTTGTCATCGACCACCGCCGGATGGTCCGCGGCATACATCCCCACGATGCCGGCCTCGAAGCCGGGGCCGCGCACGAAGCGCAGCGTGCAGCCGGCCGGCACCGCCTCGGCCCAGCGCTGGCGCACTGCGTCGGCCATGGCCTGCGCCGGGTACATCTCGTCAAGACGTGTGCGCGAAGAGCGGGCCAGGTCGGTCCAGCGCGGCGCGGTGTAAGACAGCGCAAACAGGCCATGCAGCACCAGCGCCACGGCCACCCAGCGGCGCCACTCCGGCCGCACGGGCCTGGGCCAGAGCGCGGCCGCCACGATGCCCACGAACTGGAAGGTCTGAATGCCCCAGTGGTCCTGCAGCCGCAAGCCACCCAGCATCGCCGCGATCAGCACGCCCGCCACCGGCACACCAAGCAGGCTGCTCAGCCAGATCCACTGCGGTGCATGGCCGGCAACACCGCTCCCCTGCGGCATGGCGGCATCCGGGACGGCAGCGACCGGGCGGCGCCTCGACCACCACGCCATCGCCATGAGCATCAGCAAGGCCGGTGTGAGCACACGGACCTGGATCACCAGAAACTTGACCACCCCGGCCAGCCGCTCGCCCGCAGTCTGCGAAACACCCGACTGCGTCGCATAGGCGACCGTGCTCCAGCCGTGCGTGGCCACCCAGGCCACGTGCGGCGCCAGCATCAGCAGCGCGAGCGCCACCGCCAGCGCCAGCCCCTGGCGATTCGCGGGACGCGCCAGCGCGCCCGTGCGCCACATCGCCACCACCACGCCGATCAGCGGCAGCGCGGCCTGGTACTTCGACAGCATCGCCAGTCCGGACATCACGCCGACCAGCACCCAGCGCAGCGTCTGCTGCCGCGCCGGACGCGTCGCTTCCAGCTGGGTCGCGCGCAAGGCCAGCAGCACGACCGCCGACACGCACACCACCAGCACCGAGTTGTGGTTGAACAGCTGCGCCTTGCTCATGAAGCCCTGCTGCAGGCCGGCGAACAGCACGGCCAGCCCCGCACGGTCCTCGCCGATCAGCCAGCAGGCGATGCGCCAGGTCAGCACCAGGTTCAAGGCAATGCAGCCAGCGGCGAGCACGGACGGCCACCATGCCTGCAGCCCCCCCACGCGGATCGCGGCCGCCAGCAGCCAGCTCGGCAGCGGCGGATGCTTGTGGTAGCCCCACTCGATCGACTGCGCCCAGGACAGCTGCTCGAAGTGGTCGCCGTACTGCGCCGTGTTGGTCCACCACGCGACCAGCACCCAGAGCAGCACCAGCGCGGCGGCCAGCAGCGGCGGATGGTCCAGGCCACGGCCCGACACCAGCCAGCGCAAACCGCCCTCCGGGAGCCATGGAACAGGCCGGCGAGCGGGTCCGGCCACCAGACCCGGCACGTTCACGTCACCCGCACGGGTACCATCCCCACGACTGTTCATCATTTCCACAACGGCTTCACGGCTGCTCTGCTTCACAAATAGACACATTGGAAGCGCGGAATTGTGAAGTATCAACATGACATCTCCTACCGAGAACTTCCCGACCTCGACGTTGCGCTGGTCCTATACCTGCCTGGCGGCCAGCATGGCGCTGGTCGGCAGCTACGTCGGGCTCTCCAAGCTGCTGGTCGCTGTCTTTCCGATCTTCCTGCTGGCCTGGCTGCGTTTCGGCATCGCCGCGGTGGCCATGGCCGGCTGGGTGCGTCGCCCGGCCAGCGAGGCGCCGATCTCCCGCCACGACCGCGTGCTGCTCTTCTTCGAGAGCTTCCTCGGCAACTTCCTGTTCTCGATCTGCATGCTCTATGGCGTCGCCATGAGCACCGCCCTCGCGGCCGGCGTGATCATGGCGGCGCTGCCGGGCGTGGTGGCCATCCTGTCGCGGCTCTTCCTGGGTGAACGGCTCACCGGGCGCGTCCTCGCCGGCATCGCCTGTGCCGTGGCGGGCATCGCGCTGGTGTCCTGGAGTCGGCACGGTGTCGCCGATGTGCCCGGCGCCGCCAGCGCACTGCCGGGCAATCTGCTGCTCGTGGGCGCGGTGGTCTGCGAAGCCAGCTATGTCGTGATCGGCAAGCGGCTGTCTGGCCGCATCGGCCCGCGCCGCATCAGCGCGCTGGTCAACCTGTGGGGCCTCGCGCTGGTCACGCCGTTCGGCCTGTGGCAGGCGCTGTCGTTCGACTTCACCACGGTCACACAGCCGACCTGGGTGCTGCTGCTGTTCTATGCCCTGGCCGCCAGCGTGGTGACGGTGTGGCTGTGGATGACCGGCCTGCGCCACGTGCCCGCTGCGCGGGCGGGGGTGTTCACGGTGATGCTGCCGGTGTCGGCCGCTGCCGTGGGCGTACTGCTGCTGGGCGAGTCGTTCAGTGCAGCGCAGGCCCAGGCCTTCGCGCTGGCCATGCTCGGCGTGGTGCTGGCCACCTGGCCTGAATCACCCGCCCGCTGAGCAGGTGTTGAACTAGGCAGAATCAGGCAAGACCACATTTCGAGCAATTTTATTGTGTGCAATTAAACTGCACACACCATGCATACCAAGCCCAGCAACCGCGACCTCCACGAGGCACCCGACCGACCGACCAGCGACTGGCTCGCCCTCGACCGGCAGTTGTGCTTTGCGCTGTACGCGGCCTCGCTGGCGATGACCAAGCGTTACCGGCCGCTGCTGGAGCCGCTCGGGCTGACCTACCCGCAATACCTGGTGATGCTGGCGATGTGGCAGCGCGACGGCCGCAGCGTCGGCGAGTTGGGCGAAGCCGTGTCGCTCGACTCCGGCACGCTCACACCGCTGCTCAAGCGCCTGGAGAGCGCAGGTCTGGTCCGGCGGCAGCGCAGCCGCGAGGACGAACGGCGTGTCCAAGTCCAGCTCACCGAGGCCGGTGTCGCGCTGCGCCAGCAGGCACTGGCCATCCCCCCGCAATTGGCGTCTGCCGTCGGCTGCTCGCTCGACGAGATCGGCGCCCTCACCGGCGAGCTGCACCGCCTGCGCCAGGCACTCGCGCAGGCGGAAGGCCAGACCACCGTTGCCACCCAATGCCCCCGCCCCGCCCTGAAACCCTGAATCCCTGAATCCCTGAAAGGTTCCACCATGTCCCTCGACAAAGTGCTCTACACCGCCCGCGCCACCGCCACCGGAGGCCGTGACGGCGGCGCCACCACCGACGACAACCGCCTGAGCGTCAAGCTGTCCGTGCCGAAGGGCCTGGGCGGTGACGACGGCGCCGGCACCAACCCCGAACAGCTGTTCGCGGCCGGCTATGCCGCGTGCTTCATCGGCGCGATGAAGTTCGTCGCCGGCAAGAAGAAGGTTGCCCTGCCCGCGACCACCTCGATCGCCTCGGAAGTCGGCATCGGCCCGATCCCGACCGGCTTCGGCATCCAGGTGACGCTCAACGTCAGCATCCCGGGCGTCGACCGTGAAACCGCCGAAGCCATCGTCCAGGCCGCCCACATCGTCTGTCCGTACTCGAACGCCACCCGCGGCAACATCGACGTCACGCTGAACGTGCTCTGATCAAGCCGGGACCTGCCCGACCGCCACGCTTCACGCCCGGCGTGACAGCAGCCGGAGCAGGATCTCCACGCGGGCCTGCACCGCGGTGAGCGCGCCGGCGTCAGGCACCAGATCGTGCCCGGTCGGCACGATGCAGCCCGAGCCGCCGCGCAAGGCCCGCACCACGGCCACGCCAGCGGACTGCGCCCGCAACAGCGCGGACTGCAGTTCCTGGTGCACCGTGCCATTGCCGGTGGCGGCCACCACCAGCCCCTGCACACCCGCCTCCATCAGCAGATCCACCACCCGCCCATCGGCGCCGGCGTGGCTCACGACGATCTGCACTTCCGGCCAGATGTCCGCCGCCAGCACCTGCAGGCCGAGCGCCGTGCCGGACGGCCAGTCGCGCAGCTGTCGCACCCGGCCTTCCTCGATGTGGCCGAGCGGCCCGGCATCACCGGCATCGAAGGCATCCGGCCGGTACGGATGCACCTTGCGCACCTCTTCCCCCCGCCAGACCTTGCCGGCCAGCACCGCCACCACACCACGCGCACCGGCCAGACCAGCCACCGTGACAGCATCCGCCAGATTCTGCGGACCATCGGGCTGGCTCGCGCTGGCCGGGCGCATTGCAGCCGTCAGCACGACCGGCTTGGACGGCGCCAGTACGCGCTGCAACAGGTAGGCCGTCTCCTCCAGCGTGTCGGTGCCATGGGTGACGACGATGCCGTCGACTTCGGGGCGGTCCAGGTGGAGCTGCACCCGCTCGGCCAGCCGACGCCAGACGGCGTGGCTCATGTCCTTGCTGTCGATCTGGGCGACCTGCTCCGACTCGATCGACCAGCCTTCTTCGCTGCGCCGGCGCAGCGCCGGCACGGCGTCCAGCAACTGCGCCACCGCGACCTGCCCGGCCGTGTACCCCACGTTGTCGTCCGCGCTCGCCGCCTTGCCGGCGATGGTGCCGCCCGTGCCCAGCACGACGATGCGCCGCGGCAGGAAGCTCGTATTCGAATCAGTGCTTGTCATTTGCAAATGGCTGGATAAAAATACAGGTACTGGACATTTTCTCAGTCTACGCACCGCCAACGTCACCACCTAGCGAGGAACCCGTGGACGACAGCCCCAAGCTCACCGACCGACAGCAGCAGATTCTGGAGCTGATCCAGCGCACGATCGAACGCTCCGGCGCCCCGCCGACACGTGCCGAGATCGCCTCCGAACTGGGCTTCCGCTCGCCGAACGCCGCCGAGGAACACCTCAAGGCGCTGGCGCGCAAGGGGGTCATCGACCTCGTCAGCGGCACCTCGCGGGGCATCCGCGTCAAGTCTGACACATTGCGCCGCCTCAACGCGTCCCGGATGCGCGGCATCGACGAGATGCCTTTCGATGCCGTTCCGGCCGGGCTGCTGTCACTGAATCTGCCGCTGGTGGGCCGGGTCGCAGCAGGCATTCCAATCCTGGCGCAGGAGCACATCGAACGCACCTTCACGGTCGAGTCCTACCTGTTCGCCCGCAAGCCGGACTACCTGCTCAAGGTCCGCGGCATGAGCATGCGCGACGCCGGCATCCTCGACGGCGATCTGCTGGCGGTCCAGAAGGCCAGCGACGCCAAGAACGGCCAGATCGTCGTGGCCCGCCTGGGCGACGAGGTGACGGTCAAGCGGTTCCGACGCACGGCGTCCGGGGTCGAGCTGATCCCCGAGAACCCGGATTTCCAGACCATCCAGGTGCCCACGGGCAGCGCCGATTTCAGCCTCGAGGGGCTGGCGGTCGGCCTGATCCGGAACACGCTGCTGAGTTAACGGGCCGTTCGAGCCCCTTTCACGAGGCCAGGCCTCGGGCCGCGCGTCCGAGCGGTTGACATCCTCCCCGCCCTAAAGGACGGGGATTCCTCCTGCGAGACGCGCATGCCCGCGCGCGGCGATGTTCTTGGCTGCGTTCACGTCGCGGTGGTGTTTCGCCCCGCACTCGCAGCAAGTCCACCGCCTCATTCCAAG
>NZ_CAWURG010000029.1:0-49952 GCF_963924895.1 uncultured Sphaerotilus sp. | reverse complement strand
CTTCACGACCCACACCGGGCCGCCCAGCTTCTGGGCGGCTTCCACCGCCTCTTGCACCGTGAACGCCGGGTAGCCGCGCGGCACCGGCACGTCGAACTGGCGCAGAACTTCCTTGCCTTGGTATTCGTGGATCTTCATCGGATTGAACTCTTGGGGAGAATGGGAACGATGCGGAACTGCATGGCGCAGAGGTGGCGGACAGCAGCGGGCGCCCCGTTCGGCGTCGATGCCGAAGCCGGGGCACTTTAGCATGTTGCACTGCGGCAACCCCATGCGTGGTAACCGCCATGTACCACCCTGCGTTGCAGAACAGGACAGCGATCGAACAGGATCTGGACAGGTCGAACCTGTGCCGATCAGTCCGGATCGTCGGGCGGTGTCTCGTCGAAGGACTCCGGCAGTTCGCCCTTGAGGACGCGTCGCACCACTTCGCCCGAGAAGCCCCTGGCCATCAGGAAACGCATCTGCCGGCCCCGTTCGCGCAGGTCCGTCGCAGGGCTCCCGAAACGGCGGGTCCACACGGCGTGGGCGCGCGCCAGTTCGCTGGGTTGGAGTTCCTCCAGCGCCGCGCGCATCTGGTCGGCCGTGATGCCCTTGAGGCTCAACTCCTGCCGAATGCGGGCGGTGCCGTGGCCAGCTGCGCGGCGGTGGACCACCGAGGCGACAAAGCGCTCTTCGCTCAGGAAGCCGCGGCTCTGCAACTCGTCCAGCACGCGTTCGATCTCGGCGAGGTCCTCGGCGTGCGGGGCGAGCTTGCGCATCAGCTCGCTGCGCGAGTGCTCACGTGCAGCGAGGTACTTCAGCGCCCGGCCCTTGAGACTGAGCGTGGTCTGCAACCCCGGCTCCGTCTGAACGTTCAGGCCTTGTCGCTGCTGCCCATGGGGGGCAGCAGGCTGATGTCGAGCGACTCGCGGATGCGGTTCTCGATCTCGTGCGCCAGATCAGGGTTCTCGCGCAGGAACTCGCGCGAGTTGTCCTTGCCCTGGCCGATCTTCTCGCCCTTGTAGGCGTACCAGGCGCCGGACTTGTCGACGATCTTGGCGGTGACGCCCAGGTCGATGATCTCGCCTTCGCGGCTGATGCCTTCACCGTAGAGGATGTCGAAATCGGCGGTCTTGAACGGCGGGGCCACCTTGTTCTTGACCACCTTGACGCGGGTCTCGCTGCCGATGACCTCCTCGCCCTTCTTGATCGAGCCGACGCGGCGGATGTCCAGACGCACGGAGGCGTAGAACTTCAGCGCGTTGCCGCCGGTGGTGGTCTCGGGGCTGCCGAACATCACGCCGATCTTCATGCGGATCTGGTTGATGAAGATGACCATGCAGTTGGTCTTCTTGATCGTGGCGGTGAGCTTGCGCAGGGCCTGGCTCATCAGGCGGGCCTGCAGGCCAGGCAGGGAGTCGCCCATTTCACCCTCGAGTTCGGCCTTGGGGGTCAGCGCTGCGACCGAGTCGATGACGATCAGATCGACCGAGCCCGAACGCACCAGCGCATCGACGATCTCCAGCGCCTGCTCGCCGGTATCGGGCTGGCTGATGAGAAGATCCTGCAGGTTGACGCCGAGTTTCTGCGCGTACTGGGCATCCAGCGCGTGTTCGGCGTCGATGAAGGCGCAGACGCCGGCGAGCTTCTGCATCTCGGCGATGACCTGCAGCGTCAGCGTGGTCTTGCCCGACGATTCGGGTCCGTAGATCTCGACGACACGGCCGCGGGGCAGGCCGCCGACGCCGAGCGCGATGTCCAGACCCAGCGAGCCGGTGGAGCAGACCTGGATGTCGGCGACGACCTCGCCTTCGCCCAGGCGCATGATCGAGCCTTTGCCGAACTGCTTTTCGATCTGGGCCAGCGCGGCTTGCAGGGCCTTGGCTTTTTCGGTGCTGAGGGCGGTGCTGTTCGGGTTGGATTTGCTCGGGGCGTCCATCGAAATTCTCCTGGGTGGATGTGCCATTATGTCAAATGCTGGATGTTTGTACAGTCTTTTTGCGGGGCAGGGACTGCGGCGCAGGCGTGGTTTTTCTGCAGGCAAGGGCGCGTGACGTCCAGCATGGCATCTGTACCGATGCGTCACATTCCCGGGCTTTCTACAATCACGGCCAAGCCCCCGTCCACAGGGGTAATGAGGAGACAGACGCCATGCGCATCCTGATCGCTGAAGATGACCAGATTCTGGCCGATGGTTTGCTGCGCAGCCTGCGTTCTGCAGGATACGCCGTCGACCATGTCGGCAATGGCTCGGAGGCCGACGCGGCTCTGGCTGCCCACGAATTCGACATGCTGATCCTGGACCTGGGCCTGCCGAAGCTGCACGGGCTGGAGGTGCTGAAGAAGCTGCGTGCGCGCGGTTCGGCCGTGCCGGTGCTGATCCTGACGGCGGCCGACAGCATCGAGCAGCGCGTCAAGGGCCTGGACCTGGGCGCCGACGACTACATGGCCAAGCCGTTCTCGCTGCAGGAACTCGAAGCGCGGGTGCGGGCGCTGACCCGGCGCGGGCTGGGATCAGCCAGTGCGCTGATCAAGCACGGGCCGCTCACCTTTGACGCCACCGGCCGCGTCGCCTACATCAACGAGCAGATGATCGATCTGTCGGCGCGCGAGCTGAGTCTGCTGGAGGTGCTGCTGCAGCGTGCGGGACGCCTCGTCAGCAAGGACCAGCTGGTCGAGCGCCTGTGCGAGTGGGGCGAAGAGGTGAGCAACAACGCCATCGAGGTCTACATCCACCGCCTGCGCAAGAAGATCGAGCAGGGGCCGATCCGCATCGCCACCGTCCGGGGTCTGGGCTACTGCCTTGAGAAGATCGCCGCGACCTGAGGCGGCACCGCGCCGGCGCGAACAGCGCTCGCTGTTCGGCGAGATCCTCGACTGGATGCTCGCGCCGCTGCTGCTGCTCTGGCCGATGAGCCTGGCGCTGACGTGGCTCGCGGCGCAGGGCATCGCCAGCCGGCCGTATGACCGGGCACTGATCGAGTCGGTGCGTTCGCTGTCGCAGCGGGTCGAGGTGCGCGGCGACAGCGTCTATTTCGACCTGTCGCGCGAGACCGCGCGGATGTTGCGGGCGGACGAGGTCGACAACGTCTACTACCAGGTGCTCGGGCCGCGCGGCGAGTTCGTCAGCGGGGACCGGGACCTGATGCTGCCTTCCCAGGACGACACGCAGGTGCTGGGCGAGATGCGCGTGCGCGACGACGAGGTGCACGGCGACAGCGTGCGGGTGGCCTACCAGTGGATCAGCGGCGGCACGGGCGAGCGGGCGGTGCTGGTGCAGGTGGCCGAGACGCTGACCAAGCGCTCGCGGCTGGCCACCGAGATCATCAAGGGCGTGATCCTGCCGCAGTTCGTGATCCTGCCGGTGGCGGTGCTGCTGGTGTGGCTGGCCCTGGTGCGCGGACTGGCGCCGCTGAACGCGCTGCAGCAGCGCATCCGCGAGCGCGCCAGCGACGACCTCTCGCCCATCGACGTGCACGAGGTGCCCGAGGAGGTCTCGCCGCTGGTGCAGTCGATCAATGACCTGCTGGATCGCCAGCAGACCGCGCTGGTGACGCAGAAGCGTTTCCTGGCGGACGCCGCCCACCAGCTCAAGACGCCGCTGGCCGGCCTGCGAATGCAGGCTGAACTCGCCACCCGCGAGATCGACGCCGGTCAAGGCGACCCGGAAATCATGAAGGCGTCGCTGGCGCAGATGGCGCACGCCTCCCAGCGGGCTGCCCACATGGTCAACCAGCTGCTGTCGATGGCGCGCGCCGATGCCAAGGCCGGCACCGTCGCCCGCGACGAGGTCGATCTGGAGGCGCTGGCCACCGACGTGGTGCGCGACTTCGTGCCGCCGTCGCTGGACGCCGGCATCGATCTGGGCTTCGAGGGGGCGGACACGCAGGTGCCGAACGGCCTGCGCCGCGCGGGGGACACCCTGGTGCTGGGCCATCCGATGCTGCTGCGCGAGCTGATCACCAACCTGGTGGACAACGCGCTGCACTACACACCGCGAGGCGGCACGGTGACCGTGCGGGTCGTGCCGGATCCCTTCGGGCAGGTGGTGGTGCTGCAGATCGAGGATTCGGGGCCGGGCATTCCGGCGAGCGAGCGGGACCTCGTGTTCCAGCCCTTCTACCGGGCGCTCGGCACGACCGTCGATGGCTCGGGCCTCGGACTGGCCATCGTGGCGGAGATCGCCCAGCAGCATGGCACCTCCGTCCTGCTGGACGACGCCCGCGCGCCGGCCCAGGTGCCGGCGGGGGAAGGGCCGGGGGCGCGGTTCACGATCCGCCTGCGCCATGCCCCGCAGGCCGACGCACCCGGGCAGGACGCCTCAGCTCTGCATCAGCCGCCTTGAGCGGGCGATCGCCATCAGGATGCCGAGCGACAGGCCCAGCGTCACCAGCGCCGTGCCGCCATAGCTCATGAAGGGCAGCGGCACGCCCACGACAGGCAGGATGCCGCTGACCATGCCCATGTTGACCATGGCGTAGACGAAGAAGCTCATCGTGATCGCGCCTGCCAGCAACCGCGAGAAGGTGGTCGGGGCCTCGAAGGCGATCACCAGGCCGCGCAGGATCAGGAAGCTGTAGCAGCCGATCAGCAGCAGCACGCCGAACAGGCCGAATTCTTCGGAATAGGCGGCGAAGATGAAGTCCGAGGTGCGCTCCGGGATGAACTCCAGATGGGTCTGGGTGCCCTTCATGAAGCCCTTGCCGGTGAGGCCGCCGGAGCCGATGGCGATCATGCCCTGGATGATGTGGAAGCCCTTGCCCAGCGGGTCGCGGGTTGGGTCGAGCAGGGTGCAGACACGGTGCTTCTGGTAGGTGTGCAGCACATGCCAGTCGACACCTGGCTCGCAGATGGTCGGCCCTGCCAGCACGATGGCGATGATCCCGACGACGCCGACCACCACCACCGGCAGGATCGCCTTCCAGGACAGTCCGGCGAAGTAGATGACGAAGAAGCCGGCGAAGAAGATCAGCAGTCCGGTGCCGAGGTCAGGCTGCTTGGCCACCAGCAGGAAGGGCACAAGCACCAGCACGAAGGCCTGCACGATGTCGCTGGTGCGGGGCCGGCCCTCGCGGCGCTGGAACCACCAGGCGACCATCAGCGGCGTGGCGATCTTCAGGATCTCGCTGGGCTGGATGACGATGCCGACATTGAGCCAGCGGCGGGCGCCCTTGTGGGTCGGGTCGATGCCGAACAGGGCCGTGAGCACCAGCAGGATGACGCCGACGGTGTAGAGCGGCACGGCCAGGGTCAGCAGCCGCTGCGGTGGCACCTGGGAGACGAAGAAGAACACGATCCCTGCCAGCACCATGTTGCGCACATGCAGCGAGAAGCGTGCGCCGTTGTCGTAGCCGGCCGAGTACATGGCGACCAGCCCGATGGTGACCAGCGAGAAGATGGCCAGCAGCAGCAGCGGGTCGAAGCCGCTGAACCACGGCCGCACACGCTGCCACAGCGTGGGTTGCCCGAACGAGGACTGCAGGATCATGGTGAACGTGGGCTCGCAGGCGGGGAGGGCGCCGGGGCGCTGGCGGGCAGTGGGCGGCGCGGGGCCCAGGGCCGCGGACGGACGGGGGCCAGTGGAGAGAGCGTCACGCCGGACGCGGCGGCGCCGGGTCCGGATGCCGCAGCCGGGAAGCCCATCGCACTCGCTGCGGCCGATGCGGCGGCGGCCTGGGCATCCAGTCCCGCCCCCCGCGTCGGCGGCAGGGGCACGCTGGCCACCGGGACTCCCGGCTCGATCGGTGCCGACGCCTGGCCCTTCTGCACCAGCGCAATGTCTGATGGCGTCGGGTAGACGCCGGAGATGACGTAGTCGAGCACCCGGCGCGAGATCGGGGCGGCCGCTTCGGCGCCGAAGCCGGCGTTCTCGACGATGATGGCCAGCGCGATGCGGGGGGCGTCCAGCGGGGCGAAGGCGGTGTAGAGCGAGTGGTCGCGCTGGTAGTCGGCGAGCTTGGAGGCGTTGTACTTCTCGTTCTGGCGCACGCCGACCGCCTGGGCGGTGCCGGTCTTGCCGCCGCTGGCATAGGCCGCGCCAGCGAACACCTTGGTCGAGGTGCCGGTCTGGGTCACGCCGTGCATGGCCCGGTTGATCACGGCGACATGCTCGGGCTTGAGCCCCAGCGGCTCGACGGATTGCGAGGACACGGTGCGCCGCTCGCGGGTGACGACGTTCTCGATCTCCCGCACGACCCGTGGCTCGAAGCGCAGTCCGCCCGACACCAGCGTGGCCATCGCGGACGCGAGCTGCGTCATGGTGAAGTTGTTGTAGCCCTGGCCGATGCCCAGCGAGATCGTCTCGCCCGCGTACCAGCGCTTCTGCTCGGGGCGCTTGTACTTGTTGCGCTTCCACTCGGTCGAGGGCAGATCGCCGGTGGACTCGCCTTCGAGGTCGATGCCGGTCTTGCGCCCGAAGCTGTAGAGGTCCATCTGGTCGTGGATCAGGTCCACGCCCATCTCGTTGGCCAGCGAGTAGTAATAGACGTTGCTCGACTGCACGATCGAGCGGGCCATGTCGACAGCCCCGAGGCCATGGTCGCCATGGCTGCGGAAGCGGTGGTTGCCGAACATGAAGGAGCCATTGTCGATGATGGTCTGCCCGGCCGTGCGCTTGCCGGTGGCCAGGGCGGCCATGGCCATGAACGGCTTGTAGGTGGAACCGGGCGGATAGGTGCCGCGCAGGGCGCGGTTGAGCATGGGCTTGTCGAGCGACTCGTTGAGTTCCTTCCACGAGTCATGGTCGATGCCGCCGACGAACAGGTTGGGGTCGAAGCCCGGCATGCTGACGAAGGCCAGCACCTCGCCATTGCGCGGGTCGATGGCCACCAGGGCGCCACGTCGCTTGCCGAACAGCTCCTCGATCAGCCCCTGCAGCTTGATGTCGATCGACAGGCGCACGGTGTTGCCGGGGGTCGCGGGCTCGGAGCGCAGGCGGCGCACGGGGTGTCCGCCGGCGCTGGTCTCGACCTCCTCGAAGCCGGTGGTGCCGTGCAACTCGCGCTCGTAGCGCTGCTCGATGCCGAGCTTGCCGATCACGTCGGTGCCGCGGTAGTTGGCCTGGTCCTCGTCGGACCACTCGGCCATGTCGTCCTTCTCGCGCTGGTTGATGCGGCCGATGTAGCCCAGCACATGGCCGCCGATCTCCCCGAACGGGTAGTTGCGGAACAGGCGGGCCTTGATCTCGACACCCGGAAAGCGGTAGCGCCGGGCGGTGAAGCGCGCGACCTCCTCGTCGCTGAGCTTGGTGCGGATCGGGATGGACTCGAAGCTCTTGGAGTCGCCCATCAGGCGCTTGAAGCGGCGGCGGTCACGCGGCTGGATCTCGATCACTTCGGCGAGCTCGTCGATCACCTGCTCCAGGTCGTCTTCGAGCTGGGAGCGGGTGATCTCCAGCGTGTAGGCCGAGTAGTTGTCGGCCAGCACGACACCGTTGCGGTCGACGATGAGGCCGCGGTTGGGCACGATCGGCACCACGGCGATGCGGTTTTTTTCAGCCCGCGTGCTGAGTTCGTCGAACTTGAGCACCTGCAGCGTGAACATGCGCGCCCCCAGCACCCCGAAGCAGCACAGCACCGTCAGCGCCGCGACGATCAGGCGGATGCGGAACCGGTCCAGCTCCTGCTCGACATTGCGCAGTTCGGTCATCGTCCCCAGGCCGACGGGCTTCACAGCGGGCGGTTCTTGTCAGGGTCCGGCGCGCGGCGCTGCGGTGCGAGCAGCAGCAGGCTCACCAGCGGCCACAGCAGGCTCTCGAACAGTGGCGACAGCAGCACCGACCAGCCGGGAAACTCGCCGCCCGAGGCCATGCGCAGCAGCAGGGAGGTCAGGTGTGCCGCAGCGAACAGCGGCAGCACATGCAGCGCCTGCGCCGGGGCGGTGAACCACAGCAGGCGGCGGTGGATGGTGATGGCGAAATAGCTCACCAGCGTGTAGGCCAGTGCATGCTGACCCAGCAGCCCCCCCTGGTGCACGTCCATGAACAGGCCGAACACGAAGGCCGCACCCACGCCGACCCGGCGCGGCTGGTGGACATTCCAGAACACGAGCGCCAGCGCGATGAAGTCCGGCATGGCCGGCTGGCGCCCCAGCGGCACCAGGTTCAGTCCGAAGGCCACGAGCAGCGTCATCCACATGAACCACGGGTTCACCGGCAGCAGCAGCTGGTCGCTTGAGCGGGGCATCATGGCTTGCTGCTCCCCTTGGCGGCCGGTTTGGCGGCGGCGGCGACGTCCTTGGCGTGGAGGGGCAGGCCGACATCGCTGGCGGCCGGTGGAGGGGGCTGCTGGGCGCCGACCGGTTCGAGCACCAGCACATGGCGCACGCTGTCGGGCAAGGTGGCCGGGATGAGCGCGATCTTGGCGAAGTCGGACTGGGTGCGCCGGTCCAGGCGACCCACCTTGGCCACGGGCAGGCCCGGCGGATAGACACCATCCAGTCCCGAGGTCTGCAGGATGTCGCCCACCTGCACATCGGCGTTGGCGGCCACGAAGCGCAGCTCCATGCTGTCCGCTGAAGGGTCGCCGAAGGCCACGCCGCGCAGGCCCGTGCGCACGTTGTGGACCGGGATGGCCGCGTTCTCGTCGATCACCAGCGTGACCTCGGAGGTGAGCGGATAGACCCGCGTCACCTGCCCGAGCACACCCAGTTCGTTGATGACCGGCGAGCCATGCTGCACGCCCTGGCTGCTGCCGCGGTCGATGATGATCTTGCGGGTGTACGGATCGGGTGCGTCGTAGAGCACTTCCGCGGCCCGCGTCCGCACCGACAGCCGGGTGCGCAACTCCAGCAGTGCGCGCAGCCGGGCGTTTTCCTGCAGGAGCTGGTCCGCTTGCAGCGAGCGTTCGGCCTGGCGGGTCAGCTCGGCCCGGGCACGTTCGGTGGTCTGCTGCGCCTGCGCGATGCCGGAGAGGTAGTCGTTGACCGAGCCCACGCCGCGCACCGGCACCAGCAGGCCCCGCTCGATGGGGCTGAGCAGCACGGCAGCGGCGGTGCGCAGCGGCGTGGTGAGTCCGACCCGATTGTCCGCGGCCATCAGCAGCACCGATAGCGAGGCGAAGAACAGCAACCGCGACAGGGCCGAAGGGCCCTGGCGGAAAAACGGTGGCGGAGAACGGTCCAGGGTGCCCAGTGGCATGTCAGCAGGCGATCACCATCACACCATCACCGCGAACGGTGTGGTCACTCCGACGTGAAGATCGAGCCCAGGCGCTCCATGCGCTCCAGCGCCAAGCCGCAGCCCCGCACCACACAGGTCAGCGGGTCCTCGGCGATCAGCACCGGCAGGCCGGTTTCCTCGGCGAGCAGGCGGTCCAGGTCACGCAGCAGCGCGCCGCCGCCGGTCAGCATCATGCCGCGGTCGGCGATGTCGGCGCCGAGTTCGGGCGGGGTCTGCTCCAGCGCCTTCTTCACGGAGGAGACGATCTGGTTGAGCGGGTCGGTCAGCGCTTCCAGGATCTCGTTGCTTGATACCGTGAAGCTGCGCGGCACGCCTTCGCTCAGGTTGCGGCCCTTGACTTCCATCTCCTTGATCTCGGAGCCGGGGAAGGCCGAGCCGATTTCCTTCTTGATGGCTTCAGCGGTGGGCTCGCCGATCAGCATGCCGTAGTTGCGACGGATGTAGTTGATGATGGCTTCGTCGAACTTGTCGCCACCCACCCGCACCGAGCCCTTGTAGACCATGCCGCCGAGCGAGATCACGCCGACTTCGGTCGTGCCGCCGCCGATGTCGACGACCATCGAGCCCGAGGCTTCCGACACCGGCATGCCGGCGCCAATCGCGGCCGCCATCGGCTCCTCGATCAGGTAGACCTCGCTGGCACCGGCGCCGAGCGCGGACTCGCGGATGGCGCGGCGCTCCACCTGCGTCGAGCCGCAGGGGACACAGATGATGATGCGCGGGCTCGGCCGCAGCAGCGAGCGCGGGTGCACCATCTTGATGAACTGCTTGAGCATCTGCTCGGTGACGGTGAAGTCGGCGATCACGCCGTCCTTCATCGGGCGAATGGCCTCGATGTTGCCCGGCACCTTGCCAAGCATGGCTTTCGCCTCGGCGCCGACCGCCTGGATGGTCTTCTTGCCGTGCGGGCCGCCCTCATGGCGAATGGCCACCACCGAGGGCTCGTTCAGCACGATGCCCGTGCCTCGAACGTAGATCAGGGTATTGGCGGTGCCGAGGTCGATCGCGAGATCGGTAGAGAAATATCGACGCAACGATCCGAACATGGTGAACTCGTAAGCATCCCGGCAGCCGACTTGGACTGCTGGTGAGCGTGACTGGACTGGAATTTCGGGGCCCGCCAACCGGTGGCACGTCGTGGTGCGACGCAGCAATCAGTTGATCCAGAACCGACGGGTACATGAACAAAGGGCGGGTGATAATACCCCATGGCTTGCGGCGTGACCTTGTCCACACCGGGCCTGCCACTCCATGTCGGCGTCTGATGACCTCCCATGTAGGGGTCTTATCTGCGCCCAGTGCGCCCAATTCATTTCATAGTTCACACAAATGGCACTCACGCCCCAGGATGTGAGCCGCATTGCCAATCTGGCGCGGCTTGAACTGAGCGAGGCCGAGCAGGCGAGTCTGCTGGGCGAGCTCAACGGTTTCTTCGACATCGTCGAGCGCATGCGTGCGGTCGACACCACCGGCGTGGCCCCGCTGTACACCCCGCTTTCGGCGGTGCAGGACGTCGTGCTGCGCCTGCGCGAGGACGCCGTGACCGAGCCCGACAACCGGGCCGCCAACCAGAAGAGCGCCCCGGCCGTCGAAGGCGGGCTGTTCCTGGTGCCGCGCGTGATCGAATGAGTGCGAGTGAAACTGCCATGACCCTGTCGACTTCCCCCCTGCACGCCCTGGGCGTGGCCGACCTCTCGCGCCTGCTCGACCAGAAGCAGGTGTCCAGCGTCGAGCTGACCCGCCATCTGCTGGACCGCGTGGAGGCCCACGCCGCGCTGGGTGCCTTCCTGTCGGTCGATGCCGACGTCGCGCTGGCCCAGGCCGCCGCCGCCGACGCCTGGCGTGCCCGCGGCGTGACCGGCACCGGCCACACCCTGCTGGGCGTGCCGATCGCGCACAAGGACATCTTCGTCACCCGCGACTTCCCGAGCACCGCCGGCTCGAAGATGCTCGACGGCTACCGCAGCCCCTTCGATGCGACCGTGGTCAGCCGGCTGGCGTCGGCCGGCGCGGTGACGCTGGGCAAGCTCAACTGCGACGAATTCGCGATGGGCGGCTCGAACGAGAACTCGGCCTACACCCCGGCACGCAATCCGTGGAACACCGACCGCATCCCCGGCGGCTCGTCCGGCGGCAGCGCGGTCGCCGTCGCGGCCCGGCTGATCCCTGCAGCCACCGGCACCGACACCGGCGGCTCCGTGCGCCAGCCCGCCTCGCTCACCGGCATCACCGGCATCAAGCCGACCTATGGCCGCTGCTCGCGTTACGGGATGATTGCCTTCGCGTCCAGCCTCGACCAGGCCGGCCCGATGGCACGCTCGGCGCTCGACTGCGCGCACCTGCTGCAGGCGATGAGCGGCTTCGATCCGCGCGACGCGACCAGCGCCGAGCAGCCCGTGCCCGACTTCGTCGCCGCGACCACCGCGCTGCGCGAAGGCGCGACCGTGGAGCGCCCGCTCGCCGGCCTGCGCATCGGCCTGCCCAAGGAGTTCTTCGGCGACGGCGTGTCGGCCGACGTGCTGGCCGCGACCCGTGCTGCGCTGGCCGAGCTGGAGAAGCTCGGCGCCACGCTGGTCGAGGTCAGCCTGCCGCGCACCGAGCTGTCGATCCCCGTGTACTACATCATCGCCCCGGCCGAGGCCAGCTCGAACCTGAGCCGCTTCGACGGCGTGCGCTACGGTCACCGGGCTGCGCAGTACAAGGACCTGAACGACATGTACCGCAAGAGCCGCAGCGAGGGCTTCGGCACCGAGGTGAAGCGCCGCATCATGATCGGTGCCTACGTGCTCTCGCACGGCTACTACGACGCCTACTACCTGCAGGCCCAGAAGCTGCGCCGCATGATCGCCGACGACTTCCAGACCGCGTTCACGCAGTGCGACCTGATCGCCGGCCCGGTGTCACCGAACGTGGCGCGCCCGATCGGCAGCCAGACCGACCCGGTGGCCGAGTACCTTGCCGACATCTTCACGCTGCCGGCTTCGCTGGCCGGGCTGCCGGGCATCAGCGTGCCGGCCGGGTTCGGCACGGGCGGTCTGCCAGTGGGCTTGCAGCTGATCGGCAACTACTGGCAGGAAGGCGCGCTGCTGCACGCCAGCCACGCGCTGCAGCAGGCCACCGACTGGCACCAGCAGGCACCCGCCGGTTACTGAGCGCCGAGGCCCGTCAGCGGGCCTTGCCCAGCGCGTCCACCATCGCCTTGATGGCCGACATCTGCGGCCCCGCCTTCCACGCGTAGGTCGGCCCCGTGTAGCCGAACCAGTCCCAGCAGCCCTGCGGATTGAAGGGCACGGTCGAGGCGTTGACCTGCGGGTAGAGCACCAGGATGCGGTTGTTCTCGGCCCACTCGTTGTAGCCGGTGTCGGCGATGAAGTTCTTGCCGACCTTTTCCGCCGACTGCGCACAGCCGTGGATCGCGACATGGACTTTGCAGGTCTGACCCGCTTCGCAGGACGGCGGCACGTACAGGAAGGCCTCCTCGGCCATGCCCGTGCCGGACGGGGCAAAGGCGCGCTGGTTGAACGTCACCATGCGGCCGGCCAGGCTGGTGGCCTTGGGTTGCAGCGGGCCGTGGATGTGTGCGAGCAAGGCGCCGGACTGGTCGTAGCCCAGACCGTTGACATCGCAGTGGCTGATGTAGGGCGTGGCATTGGCGTCGCAGGCGTTGCCGTGGGTCGGGGTGATCACGGCGTGGCCGGCGGGCACCTTGTTGACGTAGACCAGCTGGCTGGCAGGCACGCCGACCTGCTGGAAGAACGACACCGTGGCGTTGACGGCGGGCTGCTTGACGACCGTGTCGCGCGTGCCGCTGAACACGTAGACGCGGCGCTTCTTCAGGTTGCTCAGCTTGTCGATCTGGCCGGCGGTCTCGAACTGCCGGGCGGCGCTGGCCATCAGGTAGGCATTGGGGTAGACCAGCGGCATCTGGCCCATGCAGATGCCGGTGTAGGCCATGTTGCCGGCCGCGCAGTAGTAGGGCCCACCGGCGATGACGCCCGCGCCCTTGAAGGTGGCGGAGTAGGCCACCTGCAGCTGCGCGGCCATGAAGGCGCCTGAGGACAGGCCCGAGACCGAGAGTTCGGTGCGGTCGACCTGGAAATGGGGCAGGGGCTCGGCGGCGCGGGCGGTCAGGCCGGACAGCGCGGCGACCAGCGGCAGGATGGAGGCAAGGAGGCGGTGGCTCGGCATGGTGGCTCCTGAGGTGGAGGGTGCGGAAGAAGAAAAATCGGCGTCCGTCTAGCGTAACCTGTCATGCTGCACTGCAACATGAAGGCGTCGCACCCGTGCCACATCCGGCAGCCACCCGGTGGGTGGACCGTATGATGCGCGCCCCCTCGATCTCCGCCTCGCGTCCGCCCATGTCAGCCATTCCCCAGTTCTGCGCGATTGATTTCGGTACCTCGAATTCCGCGGTCGCCGTGCCCCGCAACGGCGAGATGGTGCTGGTGCCGCTGGAGGAGGGCGCCACCACCATGCCGACCGCCACCTTCTACCTGGGCGAGGGGCCGGATCTGCAGAACCTGCCGCGGCTCGTCGGCCGGGCGGCGGTGGCGGCCTATGTCGAGGGCACCGAAGGGCGGCTGATGCGCTCGATGAAGAGCGTGCTCGGCTCGGCGCTGATGGCGCAGCACACCGACATCGGCGGCGGGCGCTCCGTCAGCTTCGCCGAGGTGATCGCGGGGTACCTGCGCCACCTCAAGCGCTGCGCCGAGATCCATGCCGGCCATGCGCTGACCGCCGTGGTGATGGGCCGCCCGGTGTTCTTCGTCGACGACGACCCGGTGCGCGACGCGCAGGCGCAGGCCTCGCTGGAAGAGGCGGCGCGGGCGGCCGGCTTCGAGGAGGTCCGGTTCCAGTTCGAGCCGCTGGCGGCGGCCTTCGACTACGAGTCCCGCATCGACACCGACCAGCTGGTGCTGGTGGCCGACATCGGTGGCGGCACCTCCGACTTCTCGATCGTGCAGGTCGGGCCGGGTCGCCAGGACCGGGTGGACCGGCACGACGACGTGCTGGGCCACCACGGCATCCACATCGCCGGCACCGATTTCGACCGGCGCATCGAGCTGGCCAGCATCCTGAGCGAGTTCGGCTTTGGCGCCTTGGGGCCGTCGATCGGCGGGCAGCCGGCGCGCGAGGTGCCCAGCCGCGTCTACTACGACCTGGCGACCTGGCACCTCATCAACAGCGTCTACCGGCCGCAGCGCGTGCAGGAGCTGCGCGCGATGAAGATCAACTACGCCGACCTGCGCCACCACACCCGGCTGATGAAGGTGGTCAACGACCACCTCGGCCATGACCTGCTCGGCCGCGCCGAGACGGCCAAGATCGCGTCGGCCGCGGGCGACGAAGCCTGCATCGACCTGCGGCTGGTGGAACGGGGGCTGTCCGTGACGATGTCGCCGGCCCAGGCGCAGCGGGCCCTGGCCGACGACATCGGCCGCATCGCTGCCGCGGCCCTCGAGACGGTGCGTCTGGCCGGTCTGCAGACCGATCAGATCGATGCGCTGTACTTCACTGGTGGCTCGACCGGCCTGCACCTGCTCACCGACCAGCTGGCCGCCGCCTTCCCCGAGGCGATGGCGCTGCAGGGCGAGCGGCTCGCCAGCGTGGCCAGCGGGCTCGGGCTGGACGCCCGGCGCCGTTTCGGGCGCTGAGCGGGTCGTTCAGAGCGCGCGCTGGGAGCGGCGCGGCTCGTCCTGGCGGGGCATGGACGGGACTGACGCCGGCGGGGCGGGCATGGACGGCACAGCCTCATGGGCGCGCCGGTCCGGCCGTGGCGGCGGCGGGGTGGCGATGTCGCGCGGTGGTGCCGGCAGGGGCGCCGGGGCCGCGTTGCCCCAGCGCGGCTGGCGCTGCTCCCGCGGTTCCAGCACCATCGGGGGCGGCGGTGCTGGTGCCCGCCAATGGCGCGGCGGCGGTTCGACCATGATCGGCCCCGGAATCACGATCACACGCGGCGGCGGAGGAGGAGGCTGCTGCGTCTCCCACGAAGGGGCGGCGCGCCAGTGGCGGGGGCGCCGGTCGGCCCAGTCGTCCGGGGGCGGGCCCTCGTTGTCGGATGGCGTCATCGCCCAGGCGGCGAAGGTGTCCGCTTGCGGGAAACCGATCTGCCAGCGGCCATTCCGGTCGCGCTCGGCCCGGCGGCCGGGGGGCAGCAGCAGCGTGCCTTCGTCGCTCTCGATGCGCAGCGCGCTGCGCCAGGCGGTGGCGCTGCCCGCGTCGGGCTGGCCACGCCGGTCCGGTGCATCGATGCGGAACAGGCCCGCACCGTGCGGCTGGTGCCGGCCGGCGGCCGTGTCCACCTGCCAGCGCCAGGCGGTTTCGGGTTGGCGCAGTTCCAGCACCAGACCGCCCCGTTCCAGGTCCAGCTGGACCGCTTCCGGATCCAGGCGGCGCAGCACCAGTTCGCTCTTCTCGTCGAGTTTCAGCCGATTCGGGCCGAAATCGAGCACCAGACGGCTGTTCCAGCTGGTCTGCAGCCGATCGCCCTCGCGGATGCCGATCTGCCGCAGACGGGCGCCGTCACCGATCTCGATCTGCTCGCCATTGGCGCGCTGCAGCCGCAGGCGGCCTTCGAGCTGGGCGATGTGGCCGGCCCGATCACCTTCGTCCTGGCGCCAGGCGGGACCCTCGGCCTGCGCAGGCGTGCTGATGCCGAGCAGCGGGGTCGTGACCAGCAGGGCAGCGATCAGCAGCGACCCCGCCGACTGGAGCCGGCCGCGCATCGGCCCCCGAGGGGTCGAGCGGTGCGGACGCAGAAACATGGTGGACTCCGTGGACAGTGCGAATGAGTCTGCAACGGATCAAGCCCGTTCGCGGACGACGTGGCCGGCCTGCAGGGGCTGTCCGATAACCCCGACAGCCGTGAATCGCGAAAAACGGACAGCTGTTGCCGTCTTTTCCGGCGACTGTGCCGGGCTGTATTGGCAGTTCGGGCCCGAAGGTTTGTCAAAGTTCACGAAACGGGGCCTGCTGGCTCAGTCGGTGATCTTGGCAGGCCGGGGGTGCGCAAAGCCTAAGTGCTTCATTTGTATGGCTTTTTTCGAATTCCTGTGAAAGTGGACGCAGAAATCATCTAAGTACTTGATTTCATTGGTTATTCCGATGTGGCTTTCTTGACCCCCTCACAATTTCTCCGCTACAGTGGGAGGTCGTGTTGATTTGTGGGTATTCGTGGCCGGTTTTCATTTCCAGGGGACTTCAGCGCTCGCGCTGGACGCCAAGGGACGCCTGAGCGTTCCCGCGCGCCAACGAGAGGTGCTGCGCGCGATCCCGGAAGACCGCCTGACGCTCACACGGCATCCCGATGGATGCCTGATGGTGTTTCCGCGCACGGTCTGGGATGCATTCCGCGCCCGCATCGAGTCGCTGCCGCTGTCGGCCAGCGGCTGGAGGCGCCTCCTGCTTGGCAGCGCCATGGATGTCGAGCTGGACAGTGCGTCCCGCGTGCTGATTTCCCCGGAGTTGCGCGCCGCCGCCGCGCTCGATCGGGAGGTGCTGCTCATCGGCATGGGCAAACACCTCGAACTCTGGGATGTGCAACGTCATTCGGCGGCCGAGGCCGCCCTTCTGCAGCAGCCCATGCCGGCGCTGCTGCAGGACTTCAGTTTCTGATTCCCTTCCATGGCCCAAGACGACGCAGTACCCCGACAGCACCGCACCGTGCTGCTTCATGAAGCAGTGGATGCGCTCGTGCACCGACCCGATGGCACCTACCTCGACGGCACCTTCGGGCGGGGCGGCCATTCGCGCCTGATCCTGTCGCGGCTGTCCCCCGAGGGCCGTCTGCTGGCGATCGACCGCGACCCGGAAGCCGTCGCCCACGCCACCCAGGGCGAGGCTGGTATTGCCGACCCGCGCTTCTCGATCGACCACAACCGCTTCGCCGACTACCCGGATGTGATGGCCCGCCACGGCGTTGCGCATCTGGACGGCCTGCTGCTCGACATCGGGGTCTCCTCGCCGCAGATCGACGACCCCGCACGCGGTTTCAGCTTCCGCCACGACGGCCCGCTCGACATGCGCATGGATCCGACCCGCGGCCAGAGCGCCGCCGAGTTCCTCGCCACCGCGCCCAAGGAGCGCATCGCCGAGGTCGTGCGCGACTACGGCGAGGAGCGCTTCGCCCCGGCCATCGCACGCGCCGTGGTCGCGCGCCGCGAGGCTGGCCATGTCCTGCAGCGCACCAGCGAACTGGCCGAGCTGCTCGCCAGCGTCGTGCGCACCCGCGAGCGGGGTCAGGATCCAGCGACGCGCACCTTCCAGGCGCTGCGCATCCTCGTCAACGGCGAGCTGGACGAGCTGGAGCAGGCGCTGGAGGCCTCGCTGGCCGCGCTCAAGCCGGGCGGGCGGCTGGCCGTGATCAGCTTCCATTCGCTCGAAGACCGCATCGTCAAGACCTTCATCAACCGCCATTCGCGCGAGGAGTTCGACCGGCGCGCGCCGTTTGCCGAACCCAAGCCGGCGCTGTTCAACGCGCTGGCCCGCATCAAGCCCTCCGACGAGGAAGTCAGTGGCAATGGCCGCTCGCGCTCGGCGGTGCTGCGGGTGGCCGAACGAACCGACGTCGCCTTGCCGCCGGTGTGGACGCGCCCATGACCCGTCTGAACATCCTGCTGCTGCTGGCGGTCATCGCCAGCGCGCTCTATCTGGTCCAGGTGTCCTACGAGACCCGGCGCCAGTTCATCACCCTGGAGCGTGAGCGCAACCAGTCGGCGCGACTCGAACAGGATGCCGACAAGCTGCGCGTGCTGCTGCGCACCCAGGCGACGCACCTGCGCGTCGAGCAGATGGCCCGCGAGCGTCTGCAGATGACGACCGCCTCGCCGGCCGTGACCCAGTACCTCACGGCCGACGGTGCGCTGCCCGCCGCCGTTCCGTCCGCTGTCGCTCCGAAAGGCCGTCCATGAAACTCCCCGGAAAGGACGCGCTGCGCGAACGACTGGCCGCGCGCAAGCCGGCGCCCCAGGGCGCGAAGTACGCCTCCAGCCCGCTGCTGGCCGCCAAGACACCGATCTGGCGCTCGCGCTTTCTGGTGGTGGGCGTGGGGTTGACCTTCTGCCTGCTGATCGGGCGGGCGGTCTACATCCAGGTCATCAACCAGGACTTCTTCCAGCGCCAGGGCGAGAGCCGCTACCAGCGCACGCTGACGCTGCCGGCCAGCCGCGGGCGGATCACCGACCGCGGCGGGCAGGTGCTGGCGGCCAGCGTGCCGGCGCAGTCGATCTGGGTCATCCCGAAGGACTTCGACGCCACGCCGGCCCAGCAGCAGGCGCTGGCCAAGCTGCTCGGCATGTCCTCCAGCGACCTGGGCAACCGGCTGAAGGAGAACGCCAACTTCGTCTGGCTGCGCCGCGTGGTGGAGGACTCGGTGGCGGCGCAGATCAAGGCGATGGCGCTCAATGGGGTGCACCAGCAGCGCGAGTACCGCCGCGAATACCCCGAAGGCGAGGCCGTGGCGCACCTGGTGGGTTTCACCAACGTCGAACAGCTCGGCCAGGAAGGCATCGAACTCGCCTTCCAGAAGGACCTGGACGGCCGCGATGGCAGCCGCAGCGTCGTGCGCGACCGGCTGGGCAACGTGATCGAGGACATCGGCGACCGGATCGAGCCGGCCGACGGCCACGACATCGCGCTGTCGATCGACACCAAGATCCAGTTCGTTGCCTACCAGCGTCTGCGCGATGCGGTGGCGCAGCACAACGCGAAGGCCGGCAGCGCGGTGGTGCTCGATGCCCAGACCGGCGAAGTGCTGGCGCTGGCCAACTATCCGAGCTATGTGCCCGGTGACCGGCTGACCCGCACCGGCGCCAACCTGCGCAACCGGGCACTGACCGACACCTTCGAGCCTGGCTCGACCATGAAGCCCTTCATCGCCGCACTGGCGATGCAGACCGGCCGCGTCACCCCGACGTCGATCATCCAGACCGCACCAGGCACCATCACCATCACCGGCTCGACCATCCGCGATTCGCACGCGTACGGCGCACTCACGGTGCGGCAGGTGATCCAGAAATCGAGCAACGTCGGCGCCGTCAAGATGGCGATGCAGATGCAGCCGAAGGAAATGTGGGATCTCTTCCACGCGGTCGGCTTCGGGCAGAAGCCGCCGCTGGCCTTCCCAGGTCTGGCCACCGGGCGGCTGCGCCCCTACAAGAGCTGGCGGCCGATCGAGCAGGCGACGATGAGCTACGGCTACGGCCTGTCCACGTCGCTGTTCCAGCTGGCGCGCGCCTACAGCGTGTTCGCGCGCGACGGCGATCTGGTCCCGGTGTCGCTGCTCAGGCAGGCCGGGCCGGTGGCGGGGGAATCGGTGTTCCGGCCCGAGGTCGTGCGCGAGGTGCGCACCATGCTGAACATGGCCGCGGGTGAAGGCGGTACGGCGCCGAAGGCGCAGGCCGTCGGCTACTCGGTCGGAGGCAAGACGGGGACCGCCCACAAGCAGGACGGCGCCAACTACGCCAGCAACAAGTACCGCGCCTGGTTCGTCGGCATGGCGCCGATCCATGCGCCGCGCATCATCGTCGCGGTGATGGTCGATGAACCGAGCAATGGCATCTACTTTGGCGGCGACGTGGCCGCGCCGGTCTTCAGCCAGGTGGTGCAGCAGACGCTGCGCGTGATGGGCGTGGCGCCGGATCTGGAGATCAAGCAGCAGATCATCGCCCGCGCCCAGGCGGCCAAGGCCGAAGTGGAGTCGTTCTGATGGCCCGCGCTGCACAGTTGCCGGACCTGCCGGCGGTGCTGGACTGGCTGCACGGGCTGGCCCCGGGCGCCGCGTTGCGCACGGACAGCCGCCAGGTGCGGGCGGGCGACATCTTCATCGCCTGGCCCGGGTATGCGCAGGACGGCCGGGTCCACGTGGGCGCGGCGCTGGCGGCGGGCGCGGCCGCCTGTCTGGTCGAGGCCGACGGGGTCGAGGCCTTCGGCTTCGACGATGCACGCATCGCGGCCGTTCCCGGGCTGAAGGCGCAGACGGCCGGACTGGCGGACGCCTGGCATGGTGCGCCGAGCGCGGCACTGGCCGTCATCGCCACCACCGGCACCAACGGCAAGACCTCCACCGCGTGGTGGACCGCGCAGGCGCTGAGCCTGTCCGGCCGGCGCTGCGGCGTGGTCGGCACGCTGGGCGTGGGCGAGCCGCCGAGCCGCGTGGCGCCCGAGGCCCGCGTCGTGGCCACCGGTCTGACCACGCCCGACCCGGTCACGCTGCACCGCGGCCTGCGCGACTTCGTCGACCGCGGCTTCGCGGCCTGCGTGATGGAGGCCTCGTCGATCGGCGTGGCCGAGCACCGGCTGGACGCGGTGCGCATCCAGGTGGCGCTCTACACCAACTTCACGCCCGACCACCTCGACTACCACTGCAGCATGGCCGCCTACTGGCAGGCCAAGCGGGCGCTGTTCGACTGGCCGGGCCTGCGCGCCGCGGTGATCAACCTCGACGACCCGCAGGGCGCCCTGCTGGCGGAAGAACTCGCGGCACGCGGTGACCTCGACGTCTGGACCTATGCCCTGCAGCCGCGCGCCACCCCGGCACGGTTGCAAGCGCTGGACCTGCACTACGAGGCCGACGGGCTGTGCTTCACCGTGCAGGACGGCGGCGACGCGGTGCCGGTGCGCACCGGGCTGATCGGCGACTACAACGTCGCCAACGTGCTCGCCGTGTTCGGCGGACTGCGGGCGCTGGGCCTGTCGCTGGCCGAGATCGCGCCGCTGGCGGCCGACTTCACGCCAGTGCCGGGGCGGATGCAGCGGGTCGAGGCGCCGGACGGTGCGGGTCCGCTGCCGCAGGTGGTCGTCGATTACGCCCACACGCCCGATGCGCTCGACAAGGCCCTGCAGGCGCTGCGGCCGTTCGCGGTGGCGCGGGGCGGGCGGCTGTGGTGCGTGTTCGGCTGCGGTGGCAACCGCGACGCCGGCAAGCGCCCGGTGATGGGCCGCATCGCGCAGACGCTGGCCGACGAGGTGGTGCTCACCAGCGACAACCCGCGCGGCGAAGTGCCCGCCACCATCCTGGCGCAGATCGCGGCCGGCTGCGTGCCGTCGCCGCAGTGGCGCACGATCGAGGACCGCTCGACCGCGATCGCCACCGCGCTCGCCGAGGCCGGACCGGCCGATGTCGTGCTCATCGCCGGCAAGGGCCACGAGGACTATCAGGAGACGGCCGGCCTGAAGCGCTTTTTTTCAGATCTGGGCGAGGCGTCCGCTGCGCTACAACGCCGTGTGTCCCACGGTTCCTGACCTTCCGATGATGTCCCACGCATTCATGACCCTGGGCGAGGCCCACGCCCTGGTGGCCGCACGACTGCCCGGTACGCGGCTGGTCGGTGATCCGGCCACGGCGCTGCAGCGTGTCCACACCGACACCCGCAGCCTGCGCGCCGGCGACCTGTTCGTCGCGCTGCGCGGCGAGCGCTTCGACGCCCACAGTTTCCTGCCGCAGGCGGGCGCGGCCGGTGCCGTGGCCGCCATCGCCGAGCGCGGGCTGGCCGAAGCCGGGCTGGTCGGACTGGAAGTGCCCGACACCCTGCGTGCGCTGCAGGTGCTGGCCGAGGGTTGGCGCGCCAGCCTGACGCTGCCGCTGATCGCGGTGACCGGCAGCAATGGCAAGACCACGGTGACGCAGATGATCGCGTCCATCCTGCGCACAGCCCATGGCCCGGATGCCCACGCCACCGCCGGCAACCTGAACAACCACATCGGCGTGCCGCTGACGGTGCTGGGCCTGCGCCGGCACCACCGCATCGCGGTGATCGAACTCGGCATGAACCACCCCGGCGAGATCGCCGAACTGGCGCGCATCGCCCAGCCGACGGTCGCGCTGGTGAACAACGCGCAGCGCGAGCACCTCGAATTCATGAAGACGGTGGAAGCGGTGGCGCGCGAGAACGGCGCGGTGATCGCGTCGCTGCCGGCCGATGGCGTGGCGGTGTTCCCGGCTGACGACGACTACACGCCGCTGTGGCGTGACCTGGCGGGTGCGCGGGCGGTGTCCACCTTCGCGCTCGACGCGGGCACGGGGGCGACGCTGACCGCGCAGGCCGACTGGAAGGGGGACCACTGGGATGCCCGGCTGCAGACACCGGCCGGTGTGCTGGTGCTGGCGCTGGCCGTGGCCGGTCAGCACAACGTGCGCAATGCGCTGGCGGCCGCGGGCTGCGCGCTCGCGGCGGGTGTGCCGGCCGAGGCGGTGCGCGAGGGGCTGGCGGCGTTCGAGCCGGTCAAGGGCCGCTCGCAGGTGCAGCGCCTGGACTGGCGCGGTCGCACCATCACCCTGGTCGACGACAGCTACAACGCCAATCCCGACTCGGTGCGGGCCGCCATCGACGTGCTCGCTGCGCTGCCCGGGCCGCGCTGGCTGGTGCTGGGCGACATGGGCGAGGTGGGCGACCAGGGGCCGGAATTCCATTCCGAAGTCGGGTGCTACGCAGCCGAAAAAGGCATCGACTGCGTGTGGACCGCAGGCATACTCGCGGCCCACGCCGCGCGGGCCATCACGCCGCCGACCGCGGTGCAGCACCACGCCGACGCGGCCGCCCTCGTGGCGGCGATGCGGGCCGAAGGCGCTGCGCTGCCCGACGCCCAGTCGGTGCTGGTCAAGGGCTCGCGCTTCATGAAGATGGAACAGGTGGTCGCCGCCGTCAAGGGCGGGGCGGCCAGCCCAGGAGAACAACATGCTCATTAGCCTCGCACAATGGTTGCAAGGCCTGTATCCCGACAGCCTCGGCTTCCTGCGGGTCATCCAGTACATCACCTTCCGTGCGGTGATGGCGGCGATGACCTCGCTGCTGATCGGGCTGGCCTTCGGGCCGTGGGTGATCCGCCGCCTGACCGAGCTGAAGATCGGCCAGCCGATCCGCGAATACGGCGTGCAGGCCCACATCGTCAAGCGCGGCACGCCGACCATGGGCGGTGTGCTGATCCTGCTGGCGATCGCCATCTCGACGCTGCTGTGGTTCGACTGGAGCAACCGCTTCGTCTGGATCGTGATGATCGTGACGATGGGCTTCGGCGCCATCGGCTGGGTCGACGACTGGCGCAAGGTGGTGCAGAAGAACCCGGAAGGCATGCCGTCCGGCGAGAAGTACCTGTGGCAGTCCCTGATCGGGCTGGTCGCGGCGCTCTACCTCGCGTTCAGCGTGTCGGAGACGTCCAACATGCGCGTGCTGGAGCTGTTCATGCGCTGGGTGATCTCGGGCTTCTCGAACGACCTGCCGCCCAAGGCCGACCTGATCGTGCCCTTTTTCAAGACGGTGAGCTACCCGCTGGGCGTGTTCGGCTTCATCTTCCTGACCTACTTCGTCATCGTCGGCACCAGCAACGCCGTCAACCTGACCGACGGCCTGGACGGGCTGGCGATCATGCCGGTGGTGCTGGTCGGCTCCGCACTCGGCCTGTTCGCCTATGCGACCGGCAGTGCGGTGTTCTCGAAGTACCTGTTCCTGCCGCACATCCCCGGCGCGGGTGAGCTGTCGATCTTCTGCGCGGCGCTGGCCGGGGCGGGGCTGGCCTTCCTCTGGTTCAACGCGCACCCGGCGCAGGTCTTCATGGGGGATGTCGGCGCACTGGCGCTGGGCGGCGCGCTCGGCACCATCGCGGTGATCGTGCGCCAGGAGATCGTGCTGGGCATCATGGGCGGCATCTTTGTGGTCGAGGCGCTCTCGGTCATGGTGCAGGTCGGCTATTTCAAGTACACCAAGAAACGCACCGGCACCGGCAAGCGCATCCTGCTGATGGCGCCGCTGCACCACCATTTCGAGAAGAAGGGCTGGATCGAGACGCAGGTGGTGATCCGCTTCTGGATCATCACGATGCTGCTGTGCCTCGTGGGCCTGTCCACCCTGAAGCTGCGCTGAGCCGTTCTGGCGCACGGAAACGAAGATGAATGCACTGAAGGATTTGCCGCTGCTGATCCTGGGTCTGGGGGACTCGGGACTCGCGATGGCGCGCTGGGCGCAGCGCTGTGGCGCGGCGCGCATCGTGGTCGCCGACACGCGCGAGGCGCCGCCGAAGCAGGCGGCGCTGGCCAGCGAAGTGCCGGCGGCCGAGTTCCATGGCGGCCCGCTGGCGCTGTCGCTGCTGGACGGCGTGACGCTGGTGCTCAAGAGCCCCGGCCTGTCGCCGCTGGACCCGGCCATCGCGCCGCTGCTGGACGCGGCGCGCGCGCGCGGCACGGCGGTGCAGGGCGAGCTGTCGCTGTTCGCGCTGGCGCTGAAGGACCTGCAGGCCGCGCAAGGCTACGCGCCCAAGGTCATCGCCATCACCGGCACCAACGGCAAGACCACCACCACCTCGCTGACCGCGCAGCTCGCCGAGCGCGCCGGGCTGCGCGTGGCGATGGCCGGCAACATCGGCCCGACGCTGATGGACACGCTGACCGCCGCGCTGGATGCCGCGATTGCCGCCGAAGACGCCGAAGCCACGCCGCTGCCCGAGGTCTGGGTGCTCGAACTCTCCAGCTTCCAGCTCGACGGCGTCACCGGCTTCGACCCGACCGCCGCCACCGTGCTCAACGTGACGCAGGACCACCTCGACTGGCACGGCTCGATGGCCGCCTACGCCGAGGCCAAGGCGCGCATCTTCGGGCCGGACACCGTGCGGGTGATCAATGCCGACGACGCGCAGGTCGAAGCCATGGCGCCGCGTGACGCCACCGCGCAGGTCGTCCGTTTCGGACTGGACGTGCCGCGCCGCGTCGGCGACTGGGGGCTGGTGATCGACAACGGCATGGCCTGGCTGGTGCGTGCGCAGGCGGCGGACGACACGCCGGTGCGCGTGCGCCGCGGGGCCGTGGCGCCGCCGGTCGAGACGACATTGCAGCGCCTGATGCCGGCCGATGCGCTGCGCATCCGTGGCCGCCACAACGCCGCCAACGCGCTGGCCGCCCTCGCGCTGGCCACGGCGGCGGGCGTGCCGCTGGCGCCGATGCTGCACGGCCTGCGCGAATACCGCGGCGAGCCGCACCGCGTCGACTACCTGAACACGATCGACGGCGTGGACGCCTACGACGACAGCAAGGGCACCAACGTCGGCGCCACCGTCGCCGCGCTGACCGGCCTCGGCGCCGACCGCGCGCCGGCAAAGCTGGTCGTCATCCTCGGCGGTGACGGCAAGGGCCAGGACTTCACGCCGCTGGCCGCCCCGGTCGAGCGCCACGCCCGCGCCGTCGCGCTGATCGGCCGCGATGCCGCCGCGATCGGCCGCGTGCTGCAGGACGTGGCCGTGCCGATGCAGACCTTCGCCACGCTCGAAGCCGCCACCCGCTGGTGCTACACGCAGGCCCGCTCCGGCGACGCCGTGCTGCTCAGCCCCGCCTGCGCGAGCCTCGACATGTTCCGCAACTATGCCCACCGCGCCGAGGTCTTCATCGACACCGTGCAGGCGCTGGCGAGCGAACACGGGGAGCTGGGCGCATGAGCGCGATCGGCCAACTCGGCGACTGGTGGAGCCGCCGCACGCGCGCCGACGTGCCGGTGCGCAACTGGACCGCGATCTCCTCCGGCACGCCCACACGCTGGGTCGGCTTCGACGAGACGCTGGCCTGGGTGATCGCGGGGCTGCTGTCGCTCGGGCTGGTGATGGTGTATTCGGCCTCGATCCAGCTGCCGGACAACCCGAAGTACGTCAACTACACGTCGACCTACTTCCTGATGCGCCACATCCTGTCGATCACGCTGGCCATCGTGGCCGCGTGCGCGACGCTGGCCATCCCCATGCGCACCTGGGAAAAGATGGCGCCGTGGCTGTTCGTGGCGGCGCTGCTGCTGCTGATCATGGTGCTGATCCCGGGCATCGGCCGGGTGGTGAACCGCTCGCGGCGCTGGATCCCGCTCGGGGTGATGAACTTCCAGCCGAGCGAACTCGCCAAGCTCGCCATGGCCATGTACGCCGCCAACTACATGGTGCGCAAGATGGACGTGAAGGAAAGCTTCACCCGCGCCGTGCTGCCGATGGCGATCGCGCTGGTCGTGATCGGGCTGCTGCTGCTGGCCGAGCCGGACATGGGGGCCTTCATCGTGATCGCGCTGATCGCGGTCGGCATCCTGTTCCTGGGCGGCGTGAACGGCAAGGTGTTCGCCATCATGATGGCCTCGCTGCTGGGGGCGCTGCTGTCGATCATCTGGCTGTCGCCGATCCGCTGGGAGCGCATCAAGGCGTTCTGGAACCCGTGGGACGAGGCCAACGCGATGGGCAAGGCCTACCAGCTCACCCACTCGCTGATCGCCTTCGGCCGTGGCGAGGTGCTCGGCCAGGGGCTGGGCCAGTCGGTCGAGAAGCTGCACTACCTGCCCGAAGCCCACACCGACTTCCTGCTCGCCATCATCGGCGAGGAGCTGGGCCTGATCGGCGTGCTGGCGGTGATCCTGGCCTTCTTCTGGATGGTGCGGCGCATCTTCATCATCGGGCGCCAGGCGATCGCGCTGGACCGGGTCTTCTCCGGGCTGACCACGCAGGGCATCGGCCTGTGGATCGGCGGGCAGGCCTTCATCAACATGGGCGTGAACCTGGGCGTGCTGCCGACCAAGGGCCTGACGCTGCCGCTGCTGAGCTACGGCGGCTCGGCCGTCATCCTGACCTGCGTGTCACTGGCCGTCGTGCTGCGGGTGGACATGGAAAACCGCCAGATCCTGCGCGGAGGGGGCAGCAGTGAGCGCTGAGCCGACCCGCCAGGCCCGCCGTCTGGTGGTGATGGCCGCAGGCACCGGCGGCCACATCATGCCGGGCCTGGCCGTCGCGCGCGAGCTGCAGTCGCGCGGCTGGCAGGTGAGCTGGCTGGGCACCTCGCACGGCATGGAAAACCGCCTGGTGCCGCCGTCCGGGCTGCCGATGGACACGATCGATTTCGCCGGCCTGCGCGGCAAGGGCGCGTTCGGTGCGCTGCGCGGCGGCGTGCAACTGCTGAAGGCGCTGGTCGCCTGCCGCGGCATCCTGAAGCGCCGGCAGGCCGACGCGGTACTGGGCATGGGCGGCTATGTCTGCTTCCCCGGCGGGCTGGCGGCGCACTGGCTGAAGCGCCCGCTGGTGCTGGTCAATGCCGACGCGGGGCTGCTGCTGTCGAACCGCTCGCTGCTGAAATTCGCCGACCGGGTCGCCTTCGGATTCGATGGCGAGGCGGCGCGTTCGGTGCCGCAGGGTCGTGTCACCGGCAATCCGGTGCGCGCCGAGATCGAGGCCATCGCGCCACCTGCGCAGCGTTTTGCCGGCCGCACCGGGCCGCTGCGCGTGCTCGTCGTCGGCGGCAGCTTGGGGGCGCAGGTGCTCAACGAGACCCTGCCGCGGGCGCTGGCACGGCTGTCGGCGGCCGAGCGTCCCGTCGTCACCCACCAGACCGGTCTGGCGCACCACGAGAAGGTGCGCGCCGCCTATGCGCAGGCCGGGCTGCTCGATCTCGACCACGGCTCGGCCGGTGTCGAGGTGGTGCCCTTCATCGACGACATGGCACGCCGGCTGGCCGACTGCGACCTGATCGTCTGCCGCGCGGGCGCGGTGACGGTCAGCGAGCTGTGCGCGGCGGGCGTTCCCTCGGTGCTGGTGCCACTGGTCGTGAGCACGACCGCCCACCAGCGCGACAATGCGCAGTGGATGGCGCAGCACGACGCCGGTCTCCACCTGCCGCAGACCGAGCTGACGCCCGAGCGGCTGGCCGACCTGCTGCGCCACCTTGACCGGCCCCGCCTGCTGCGGATGGCGGAGCAGGCACGCGCGCTGGCGCTGCCGCACGCCGCGCAGCGCGTGGCCGACGAGATCGAACAACTCACGAACCCCGCATCTCCCAGATGAACCCGGCATGAAACACGCGGTCAAGCACATCCATTTCGTCGGCGTCGGTGGCGCCGGCATGAGCGGCATCGCCGAGATCCTGCACAACCTGGGCTACGTGGTCTCCGGCTCCGACCAGTCGGACGGCGCGGTGACGCGCCGGCTGGCCGAACTCGGCATCCGCATCCACATCGGCCACGACGCTGCGCACATCGCCGGCGCGCAGGCGGTGGTGACCTCGACCGCCGTGAAGGGCGACAACCCCGAGGTGATCGCCGCCCGGGCCCAGCGCATCCCGGTGGTGCCACGCGCGGTGATGCTGGCCGAGCTGATGCGCCTGAAGCAGGGCATCGCCATCGCCGGCACCCATGGCAAGACGACCACCACCTCGCTGGTCACCAGCGTGCTGGCCGAGGCCGGCGTCGATCCCACCTTCGTCATCGGCGGCAAGCTGAACGCGGCCGGTGCCAATTCGGCGCTCGGCTCGGGCGACTACATCGTCGTCGAGGCGGATGAGTCGGACGCCTCCTTCCTCAACCTGCTGCCCATCCTGGCCGTCGTCACCAACATCGACGCCGACCACATGGACACCTACGGCCACGACTTTGCCCGGCTGAAGGCGGCCTTTGTCGATTTCCTGCACAAGATGCCGTTCTACGGCGCGGCCGTGCTGTGCAGCGATGACCCCGGCGTGCGTTCGATCATGCCGATGATCTCCCGCCCGCTGGTCACCTACGGCCTGGGCGAGGACGCACAGGTGCGCGCGGTGGACGTGCAGGCCTTGCCTGGCGGCCAGATGCGCTTCACCTGCCAGCGCCGCAACGGCGTGGCACTCGCCGACCTGCACATCACGCTCAACCTGCCGGGCGAGCACAACGTGCGCAACGCGCTGGCCGCCATCGCCATCGCGACCGAACTGGAACTGCCCGATGTGCCCATCGCGGCTGCGCTGGCGAAGTTCAGCGGTGTGGGGCGTCGCTTCCAGCGTTGGGGCGACCACCCGGCCAAGGACGGCGGCCAGTTCACGCTGATCGACGACTACGGCCACCACCCGGTCGAGATGGCCGCGACGATCGCCGCCGCGCGCGGGGCCTTCCCGGGCCAGCGCCTCGTGCTGGCCTTCCAGCCGCACCGCTACACCCGCACCCGCGACTGCTTCGAGGACTTCGTCAAGGTGCTCGGCACCGCCGACGCCGTGCTGCTGACCGAGGTCTATTCGGCCGGCGAGTCCCCCATCGTCGCGGCGGATGGTCGTGCCCTGGTGCGGGCGCTGCGCGTGGCGGGCAAGGTCGATCCGCTGTTCATCGACGACATCGCCGAGCTGCCGCAGACCATCGCCGAGCAGGCGCAGGGTGGCGACGTGGTCATCGCGATGGGCGCGGGCACGATCGGCGGCGTGCCGGCGCGTGTGGTGGAACTGGTCGGAGGGGGCGCGTGATGGCCGAGCCAATGAACATCGATCCGCGCAGCCTGGGCAAGGTGGCCGTGCTGCTGGGCGGTACCTCGGCCGAGCGCGAGGTCTCGCTGATGAGCGGCGCAGGCGTGTTGCAGGCGCTGCAGTCGCAAGGGGTCGACGCGCATGCGTTTGACCCGGCCGAGCGTGACCTGCACGAACTCAAGGAGCAGGGCTTCGCGCGCTGCTTCATCGCGCTGCACGGCCGGCATGGCGAGGACGGCTGCGTCCAGGGCACGCTGGAGATGATGGGCATTCCCTTCACCGGCTCCGGCGTGATGGCCTCGGCGATCGCGATGGACAAGGTCATGACCAAGCGCGTGTGGCTGGCCGAGGGGCTGCCGACGCCACGCCACGTCTGGCTCGCGCCGGACCAGCAGGACGCCGCAGCGATTGCCGCCATGCCCGCGCAGCTCGGCCTGCCGCTGATCATCAAGCCGCCACGCGAGGGCTCGTCGATCGGCGTGACCAAGGTGACCGCGGCGGCAGACCTCCAGGCGGCGGTGGCCGAGTCGCTGCGCTTCGACCCGGACGTGCTCGGCGAGGAGTTCATCCAGGGCGAGGAGATCACCTGCCCGGTGCTGGGCGAGGGCGCCAGTGCGCGCGCGCTGCCGGTCATCCGCATCGTGCCGCCCGAGGCGGGCTACGACTACCAGAACAAGTACTTCACCGACGACGTGCGCTACCTCTGTCCGAGCGGGCTGCCCGAGGCCGAGGAGCGCGAGATCCAGCGCATCGTGCTGGCGGCCTACCGCTCGCTTGGTTGCCGCGGCTGGGGCCGCGCCGACCTGATGATCCGCGCCAGCGACCGCCAGCCCTTCCTGCTGGAGATGAATACCTCGCCCGGCATGACCGGCCATTCGCTGGTGCCGATGTCGGCGCGCGCGGCGGGCATCAGCTACGAGCAGCTCTGCCTGCGGCTGCTGGCCGCCGCCCGCACCGACAGCGCGCGGCCGCAGACGGCCTGACGGGACAGCATGCGCATCCAATCCGCTGCCCCTGCTGCGTCCGCTGCCGGCACGCCCATGCCGATCGATGTGCGGCTGATGCGTTCGGGCGCCAATGTGCTGCTGGCGCTGGTGCTGCTGGCCGGGCTGGCGGTGCTCGGAACCCGGCTGGCGCGCTCGCCGTGGTTCAACCTGCGCGAGATCCACGTCGAGGGGGAAGTTGCCCACAACACCGCCGAGAGCGTGCGCCAGCACGTCACGCCGCTGCTGACCGGCAGCTACCTCACCATGGACCTGACGCAGGCCCGCACCGCCTTCGAGTCCGTGCCCTGGGTGCGGCGTGCCGAAGTGCGCCGGATCTGGCCGCACGACCTGGTGGTGCGCATCGAGGAACACCGTCCGGTGGCCTACTGGGCCCGCGAGGACACCGACCACCTGCTGGTGAACACCCACGGCGAGCTGTTCGAGGTGAACCTCGGCGATGTCGAGGACGACAACCTGCCGACGCTCGCGGGTCCGCGCGGCACCTCGCTGCAGGTGATGACGATGTGGCAGACGCTGCTGCCGGTGCTCGCGCCGCTGAACCAGCGCGTCGAGCGGGTGGTGCTGACCGACCGCGGCTCCTGGCGCGTGGTGCTGGACCACGGCACCGTGCTCGAACTCGGGCGGGGCGAGTCCGACCAGATCGTCGCTCGCACCCAACGGTTTGTTCAATCGGTCGGACAGATCACCGCCCGCTTCGATCATCGGGCGATCGAGTACGCCGACCTGCGGCACAGTGAAAGTTATGCCCTGAAGCTGGCCGGCATGGGCACGACGCCGGTGGCCGCCCGTGCAGGCAAGGGCCATTGAAGGCGATATGCAAGGAACACGAATGGCCAAGGAATACAACGATCTGGTCGTCGGACTCGATATCGGCACCGCCAAGGTCATGGCGGTGGTGGCCGAGATCCTGCCGGACGGCGAGATGCGTCTTGCCGGGCTCGGCGTGGCGTCCTCGCACGGACTCAAGCGCGGGGTCGTGGTGAACATCGACGCCACCGTGCAGTCGATCCAGCACGCGCTGAAAGAGGCCGAGATGATGGCCGACTGCAAGATCAGCCGGGTCTACACCGGCATCTCCGGCAGCCATGTGCGCGGCCGCAATTCCACCGGCATGGTCATTGTCCGGGACAAGGAAGTCGGGGCGATCGACGTGGCCCGCGTGGTCGAGACGGCCAAGGCGATCAATATTCCGAACGACCAGCGCCTGTTGCTGGTCGAGCCGCAGGAATTTGTCATCGATGGCCAGGAAGTCCGCGAGCCGGTGGGCATGAGCGGCGAGCGGCTGGAGGTCCGGGTCCACATCGTGACCGGCGCTTTCAGCGCGGCCGAGAATATCGTCAAGTGCGTGCGGCGCTGCGGCCTGGAGGTCGAGCAGCTGGTTCTCAATCCGAGTGCGTCCAGCCTGTCGGTGCTCACGCCGGATGAAAAGGACCTCGGGGTCGTGCTTGTGGATATCGGGGCGGGAACGACCGATGTGGCGATTTTCACGGACGGGGCAATCCGTCATACTGCAGTGATCCCGATAGCGGGGGATTTGATCACCAGTGACATCGCGATGGCCCTGCGCACCCCGACCAAGGATGCCGAGGACGTCAAGATCGAGTTCGGCGTGGCCAAGCAGTTGCTGGCGGACCCGTCCGAACAGCTTGAAGTGCCTGGTCTCGGAGACCGGGTGCCCCGGGTGCTGAGTCGGCAGGCCTTGGCTGGCGTGATCGAACCGCGGGTAGAAGAGATTTTTTCGCTGGTTCAGCAAGTCATTCGTGACAGCGGCTACGAAGAGTTGCTGTCTTCTGGCATTGTGCTGACCGGCGGATCGGCAGTGATGCCGGGAATGATCGAATTGGCTGAGGACATATTCCTCAAGCCCGTGCGCATGGGGATTCCGACGTACAGCGGGGCCCTGCATGACATGGTGGCCAGCCCACGGGCCTCGACGGCGATGGGTTTGCTTGAGGAAGCGCGTCTGGCGCGTTTGCGGGGATTGAGATCAGCACCCTCCGGCGGTACGGCGCAGGGGTTGTTCGGCAAGGCACGGGATTGGTTCTTGAAGAGTTTCTGATGTAATTCAGATCCAAGGAGAGCGGCATGGGTATCGAGATGATTGAAGAGTTCAACCAGGGTACGCAGATCAAGGTGATCGGCGTGGGCGGCGGCGGCGGCAATGCGGTCGATCACATGATCAACCGCGGGGTGCAGGGGGTGGAATTCATCTGCGCCAACACCGATGCGCAGGCGCTGAACCGCTCCAAGGCACACACTTTGTTGCAATTGGGGCACACCGGTTTGGGGGCTGGATCGCGCCCCGAAGCCGGAAAAGCCTCCGCTGAAGAGGCGGTGGACCGCATCAAGTCCTCGCTGGAAGGCGCGCACATGGTGTTCATCACCGCCGGCATGGGCGGCGGCACCGGCACCGGCGCCGCTCCGGTCATTGCCCGTCTGGCCAAGGACATGGGCATCCTGACCGTCGGCGTCGTGACCAAGCCCTTCGACTTCGAAGGCCCGCGCCGCATGAAGCAGGCCGATGTCGGCCTGAACGAACTCGAAGCCAATGTCGATTCGCTGATCGTCGTGCTCAACGAGAAGCTGCTCGAAGTGCTGGGTGACGACGTCACGCAGGAAGAGGCCTTCGCCGAAGCCAACGACGTGCTGCGCAACGCCGTCGGCGGCATCAGCGACATCATCCACATCCCCGGTCTGGTCAACGTCGACTTCGAAGACGTCAAGACGGTGATGAGCGAGCCCGGCAAGGCCATGATGGGCACGGCCACCGCGAGCGGCCCGGACCGTGCCACCAAGGCGGCTGAAGCGGCAGTGGCCTGCCCGCTGCTGGAAGGTGTCGACCTGTCCGGCGCGCGTGGCGTGCTGGTGCTGATCGCGGCGAGCAAGCAGAATTTCAAGCTCTCCGAGAGCCGCAATGCGATGACCACCATCCGCCGCTACGCCGCGGACGAGGCCCACGTCATCTACGGTACCGCCTACGACGAGAGCCTGGGCGATGCGCTGCGCGTGACGGTGATCGCCACCGGTCTGGCCTCTGCCGGCAAGCAGCAACAACAGCCGATCCAGCAGCAGCGCGTGGCGCCGATGCAGGTCGTGCAGCCCTCGATGGGCCAGCGCACCGGCACGGACAACATCCCCGTGCTGACCCACCCGCTCGTCAGCCCGAGCCATGTCAGCGCCCCCAGCGTCTGGCGCCCGAACCGCACCCAGGCCTCGGCCAAGGTCGATGCGCTGGCCGCCAACGGCATGGACGAAATCGAGATCCCGGCCTTCCTGCGCAAGCAGGCCGACTGACCCGGACGCCCGCTCTCCCTGCCGCTTCCCGTCTTGGCCCGGTGTCCTCCAGAGGACACCGGGCTTTTTCGCTGCCTAGAATGCGTCCATGCTGCAACAACGCACCCTCCAGTCGCTGACCCGCGCCGTCGGCGTCGGTCTCCACAGTGGCCAGAAGGTCGAACTGACGCTGCGGCCCGCCGCACCGGACACCGGCCTGGTCTTCCGGCGCATCGACCTGCCGCACCCGGTGGACATTCCGGTGACGCCCGAGTCGGTCTGCGACACCCGCATGGCGACGACCATCTCGCCGGGCGGTGACCCGGGCGCGCCCAAGGTCCAGACCATCGAGCACCTGCTGTCGGCCATCGCCGGGCTGGGCCTCGACAACCTCTACATCGACATCACCGCCGACGAGGTGCCCATCCTCGACGGCTCGGCGGCGAGTTTCGTCTTCCTGCTGCAGAGCGCTGGCATCGCGTTGCAGAACGCGCCCAAGCAGTTCCTGCGTGTGAAGAAGGCGGTCGAGATCCGCGAAGGCGAAGGCCGCACGCTGAAATGGGCCCGGCTCGCCCCGCACCATGGCTACCGGCTCGGCTTCGAGATCGAGTTCGGCCACCCCGCCGTCGACGCCACCGGCCAGCGCGTCGTCTTCGACTTCGCCTCCGGCCGCTACAAGCAGGACATCGCCCGCGCCCGCACCTTCGGCTTCACCAAGGACGTCGAGATGATGCGTTCGCGCGGCCTGAGCCTGGGTGGCAGCATGGACAACGCCATCGTGGTCGACGACTACCGCGTGCTCAATGCCGAAGGGCTGCGCTACGACGACGAGTTCGTGAAGCACAAGATTCTCGACGCCATCGGCGACCTGCACGTCTGCGGCAAGCCGCTGCTGGCCGACTACACCGCCTTCAAGAGCGGCCACGCGCTCAACAACAAGCTGCTGCGCAAGCTGCTGGCCGACGAGACCGCCTGGGAGATCGTGACCTTCCCGGACGAGAAGCTCGCACCGCGGGGCATGGCGGAACTCGCGCCTGCGTGGTGAGTGGGGGAGACCCGGCGATGATGGTCTTCCGTGTCCTGGTGTTCTTCCTGCTGGTGTCGGGGCTGCTCAGCTTCGGGCTGTATCTCGCCACCGGGCAGACCATCTGGCGCCGCCGCGCGATCGCGATCATCCGCTGGACGGTGATCGCCGGACTGGCCTTCTTCGCGGTGCTCCTGCTGGAACGACTGGCCCTCGTGCTGTAGTGGGTTGCGGCTCCGGCACGCAGCAGCTCAGTAGCTGCGGCCGCCCCGGTACTGCGCGTGCGCCTTGCGGTTGAGCGTGCCGCCCTGGGCGAGTGCCGCGAAAGAACTGCCCGCGTGGGCGTGCGTGATGGCCAAGCCGAGTGCATCGGCGGCGTCCTTGCCCGGCAGCACCGGCAACTGCAGCAGGCGCTGCACCATGGCCTGGACCTGGTCCTTGGTGGCGTGGCCATGGCCGACGATGGCCTTCTTCATCTGCAGCGCGGTGTACTCGCACACGCTCAGCGTGCTGCTGGACGACACCAGCGCCGCCAGTGCCGCCCCGCGCGCCTGCCCGAGCAGCAGCGTGCTCTGCGGGTTGACGTTGACGAAGACGATCTCGACCGTGGCCGTGTCCGGCTGGTAGGTCGCCACCACCTCGCGCACCCCCTCGAAGATGATGCGGATGCGCTGCGGCAGGTCGCCGCGCGGCGCCTCCGCAGTCTTGATGGTGCCGCTGGCGACGTAGCTCAGGCGCTGGCCATCGACGTCGATGACGCCGAAGCCAGTGACCTGCAGGCCCGGATCAATCCCGAGGATGCGCATCCGGGCGTCCTGTCGCGGTCTGGGCTCAGTGGCGGAAGTGCCGCGTGCCGGTGAAGACCATCGCGATGCCCCGCTCGTCGGCGGCGGCGATGACTTCGTTGTCGCGCATCGAGCCACCCGGCTGGATGACGCAGGTGGCGCCCGCGTCCACGACCACGTCCAGCCCGTCACGGAACGGGAAGAACGCATCGCTCGCGACGGCGGTGCCTTGCAGCGTCAGACCGGCGTGGCCCGCCTTGATGCTGGCGATGCGCGCCGAGTCGAGGCGGCTCATCTGGCCAGCGCCGACGCCCATGGTCATGCCGTCCTTGCAGAAGACGATGGCGTTGCTCTTGACGAAGCGCGCCACCTTCCACGCGAACAGCAGGTCGTCCATCTGCTGCGCGGTCGGCTGCAGCTTCGTGACCACCTTGACCTCGCCGCCGACGATGTCGATGGTGTCGGCCGATTGCAGCAGCATGCCGCCGCCGACGCGCTTGAAGTCCAGCGCGTTCGCGACCTTGGCCACCGGCACTTCCAGCAGGCGCACGTTGGTCTTGCTGGCGTAGGCGGCGCGGGCCTCGGCGGTGAAGGCCGGGGCGATGGCGACTTCGACGAACTGCTTGTTGGCGTTGATCTCGTTGACCACGTCCGCATCGATCGGGCGATTGAAGGCCATGATCCCGCCGAACGCGCTGGTCGGGTCGGTCTTCAGCGCCTTCTGGTAGGCCTCCAGCGGCGTCGCACCGACGGCCACGCCGCACGGATTCGCGTGCTTGACGATGACACAGGCCGGCACGTCGAACGCCTTCACACATTCCCAGGCGGCGTCCGCGTCGGCGATGTTGTTGAAGCTCAGCTCCTTGCCCTGGATCTGGTTCCAGCCGGACAGCAGCCCGGCGGCCGGCGCGGCTTCGCGGTAGAAGGCGGCCGACTGGTGCGGATTCTCGCCGTAGCGCATCCCCTGCACCTTGTGGAGCTGCAGGTTGAAGACGCTCGGGTACTCGGCGCGGGCGGGCACGGACTCGGTGGCTTCTTCCGAGCCGGCTTCCAGCGCGGTCAGGTAGTTGCTGATCATGCCGTCGTAGGCGGCGGTGTGCGAGAACACCTTCTTGGCCAGCATGAACTTGGTGGCGCGGGTCAGGCTGGTGCCGTTCGACGCGGCGAGTTCCGCCAGCACCTGCGGGTAGTCGGTCGGGTCGATCACGACGCCCACGTCCTGCCAGTTCTTGGCCGCGGCGCGCAGCATGGCCGGGCCGCCGATGTCGATGTTCTCGATCGCGTCTTCCAGCGTGCAGTCGGCCTTGGCCGTGGCCTGCGCGAAGGGGTAGAGGTTGATGATCAGCAGGTCGATCGTGTCGATGCCGTGTTCCTTCAGCGCGGCCATGTGTGCCGGCACATCGCGTCGCGCCAGCAGACCGCCGTGCACACGCGGATGCAGCGTCTTCACGCGGCCGTCGAGCATCTCGGGGAAACCGGTGATCTCGCTGACTTCGGTGACGGGCAGGCCGGATTCGGCCAGCAGCTTGGCGGTGCCGCCGGTGGACAGGAGCTTGATGCCGTGCGCGTGCAGCGAGCGGGCGAACGCGACGATGCCGGTCTTGTCGGAAACGGAAAGGAGGGCGGTGGTCATGGGTGGACTCGGGGCGTTTGAATGGGGTTCAGTCGATCAGCTTGTGCTCGACAAGCTTGCGGCGCAGCGTGTTGCGGTTGATGCCGAGCCACTCGGCGGCGCGGCTCTGGTTGCCCTCGGCCTGCGCCATCACCACGTCGAGCAGCGGGCGCTCCACCGCCTTCACGACCATGTCGTAGAGCGCGTGCGGCTCCGTGCCTTCGAGGTCGCGGAAATAGACGGCCAGGATCTCGCGGATCGACAGGTCGATGGGGCTGTGTTCGGAGGGGCTGGTGCTCATGCGGCTTGTTCTTCTGTGTCGGCGGTGGCGGCGCTCTGCGGCCAGGACGGATGGACGTCGGCCAGCGCGCCCAGGAAGGCCTGCACGGCCTGCGCCTGTTCCGCCGTGTGTTCGATCAGGTTCATGCGGGCGCGGAAGTCGCGGCCGCCCGGCAGGTCGTGCACGGCCCAGCCGATGTGCTTGCGCGCGGTGCGCACGCCGGCGCGCTCGCCGTAGAGGCTGTAGTGGTCGTGCAGGTGCTCGACCAGCCAGTCGCGCACCTGGAGCGTCGGCGGGGCTTCGGCGATCTCGCCCGTTTCGAGGAAGTGCGCGATCTCCCGGAAGATCCACGGCCGCCCCTGCGCGGCGCGGCCGATCATCAGCGCGTCAGCGCCGGTCGCGGCCAGCACCTCGCGTGCCTTCTGCGGACTGGTGATGTCGCCATTGGCGCAGACGGGGATGCGCAGCGCGGCCTTCACCGCGGCGATCGTGGCGTACTCGGCATCGCCCTTGTAGCCCTGCTCGCGGGTGCGACCGTGCACGGTGACCATCGCCACACCGCGCGCCTCGGCGCCGAGGGCGATCGCCACCGCGTTCTTCTGTTCGTTGCACCAGCCGGTGCGCATCTTCAGCGTGACCGGCACGCCGTGCGGCGCCGCGGCCTCGACCACGGCGGCGACGATGTCCAGCGCCAGCGTCTCGTCCTGCATCAGCGCCGAGCCCGCCCATTTGTTGCAGACCTTCTTGGCTGGGCAGCCCATGTTGATGTCGATGATCTGCGCGCCGCGGTCGATGTTGTAGCGGGTCGCCTCGGCCATCATCTCCGCGTCGGTGCCGGCGATCTGCACGGCGATCGGCTCGACCTCCCCGTCGTGGTTCAGCCGGCGCGAGGTCTTCAGGCTGTCGCGCAGATCGGCGCGCGAGGTGACCATCTCGCTCACGGCATAGCCCGCCCCCAGTCGCTTGCACAACTGGCGGAAGGGCCGGTCGGTCACACCCGCCATGGGCGCGACAAACAGGCGATTCGGCAAAGCATGGGGGCCGATGCGCATGGGAGAGAGGGCGGGGGAGTGGGTGGAGAAGTGCTGAAAAAGGAGGCAGGAGTATAGCGGCGTGCGTTTTTCCACTGGCCGGCACCGGCTGGGGCCCTTCAAGCAGAATGCCCGCCATGGAAGCCTGGATCGACTCACTGCTCTTGATGCTGGCGCTGCCGAAGTTCGGCCTCAGCACCGTCTTCATCGTCTCGCTGATCTCGGCGACGCTGCTGCCGCTCGGCTCGGAGCCGGCGGTGTTCGGGCTGGTCAAGCTCAATCCGGAGCTGTTCTGGCCGGCGGTGCTGGTGGCGACCGCCGGCAACACCATCGGCGGGGGCATTTCGTGGTGGATGGGCTACGGCGCGGAGCAGGCGTATGAACACGTCACCCACCACGCCGCGGCCGATCACAAGGCGCTGGCCATCGTGCGCCGGTTCGGGGCCAAGGCGTGTCTGCTGAGCTGGTTGCCGGTCGTCGGCGATCCGCTGTGCGCGGTGGCGGGGTGGCTGAAGCTGCCGTTCTGGCCGTGCTTGGCCTACATGGCGGTGGGGAAATTCCTGCGCTATCTGGTGATCACGGCGGCGTTGATCTGGGTGTTTCCGGGGCAGATTCCGCTCTGAGTCCCGGGTGTGTGTCCCAGACACCGCCAAGCCTGAATCTCGATAATTTCTTCTCCGCTGCCGATGGTGAGCGGACAGTTCAGTGGTTCGTAAATCAACCAAATGATCTAATTTCGTCGGGTTCGAGCCCCGGATTCTTTCATCAGGCGATCACTCTCACTGCGTGATCGGCCCGGTTTGAAGCTGTCGCAGCGATGCTGGGGAAAACACCGAGTCTTCCCAAGGGAATGGCTGAATCTCGAGATATTTGATGCCATGCCCGCCCGCCAGGCGGCCGCGCTGGCATTTGCCTTGCTAAACAGACCACGTCACGGCGTGGATTCCGTCGCGCCGGGGCCCGAGATCACCACCACCTACGAGGAGACATCACCATGGCGTTACTTGAACGCGCGGCCTGGTATGACATCGCCCGCGCCACCAACTGGACCCCGAGCTATGTGGCCGAGTCCGAGCTGTTCCCTGATGTGATGACCGGCGCGATGGACGTGCCGATGGCGCAGTGGGAAACCTACGACGAGCCGTACAAGGCGTCCTATTCCGAATACGTGCGCATCCAGCGCGAGAAGGACGCCGGCGCCTACTCGGTCAAGGCCGCGCTGGAGCGCAGCCGCATGTTCGAGGACGCCGACCCGGGCTGGCTGTCGATCCTGAAGTCGCACTACGGCGCGATTGCGCTGGGCGAATACGCCGCGATGAGTGCCGAAGCCCGCATGACCCGCTTCGGCCGCGCCCCGGGCATGCGCAACATGGCCACCTTCGGCATGCTCGACGAGAACCGGCACGCGCAGTTGCAGCTCTACTTCCCGCACGCCTACTGTTCGAAGGACCGGCAGTTCGACTGGGCGCACAAGGCGTACCACACCAACGAGTGGGGCGCGATCGCAGCCCGCCACACCTTCGACGACCTGTTCATGTCGCGCAGCGCGATCGAGATCGCGGTCATGCTGACCTTCGCGTTCGAGACCGGCTTCACCAACATGCAGTTCCTCGGGCTGGCGGCCGACGCGGCCGAGGCGGGTGACTTCACCTTCGCCAGCCTGATCTCCAGCATCCAGACCGACGAATCCCGCCACGCCCAGATCGGCGGCCCGGCGCTGCAGATCCTGATCGCCAATGGCCGCAAGGAAGAGGCCCAGAAGCTGGTCGATGTGGCCATTGCCCGCGCCTGGCGCCTGTTCAGCCTGCTCACCGGCAGCTCAATGGACTACGCGACCCCGCTGGCCCACCGCAAGCAGTCGTTCAAGGAGTTCATGCAGGAGTGGATCGTCGGCCAGTTCGAGCGCACGCTGATCGACCTCGGGCTGGACCTGCCCTGGTACTGGGACCAGATGATCCACGAGTTCGACTACCAGCACCACGCCTACCAGATGGGCCTGTGGTTCTGGCGGCCGACGCTGTGGTGGAACCCGGCCGCAGGCGTGACCCCGGACTGCCGCGACTGGCTGGAGGAGAAGTACCCGGGCTGGAACGACAGCTTCGGTCAGGCCTGGGACGTGATCATCGACAACCTGCTGGCCGGTCGCAAGGACCTGACGCTGCCGGAGACGCTGCCCATCGTCTGCAACATGAGCCAGATCCCGATCTGCGCCATCCCGGGCAAGGGCTGGAACGTCAAGGACTACCCACTGACCTACAACGGTCGGACCTACCACTTCAACTCCGAGATCGACCGCTGGGTCTTCCAGCAAGACCCCGTGCGCTACCGCGACCACCTCACGCTGGTCGACCGCTTCCTGGCCGGGCAGATCCAGCCGCCCAATCTGATGGGTGCGCTGCAGTACATGGGGCTGGCCCCGGGCGAGATGGGCGACGATGCCCACCAGTACGCCTGGGTGGATGCCTACCGCGATCCGCGCCTGTCCCGGCGTGCCGCCTGATCGACCCGCACCAAGACACAGGAGCAAGACATGGCCCTCTTTCCCGTGATTTCCAATTTCCAGTACGACTTCGTGCTGCAACTGCTGCCGGTGGACACCGAGCACTCGATGGACGAGGTGGCGGCCGCCGCCGCGTATCACTCGGTCGGTCGGCGCGTGGCGCCTCGCCCGGACAAGGTCATCCGCGTGCGGCGCCAGGGCAGCGAGTCGTTTTTCCCGCGCCAGGCCAAGCTGTGCGAGACCGACATCCAGCCGATGGAGTCGCTCGAATTCATCTTCTGCGACGAGTGAGGTGGTGGTGATGAACGCACCCCTGACCCCCATGGCGTTCCAGAAGGTGGGCACGCTCGACGACCTGTGGGAAGGCGAGATGCTGGAGGTGGAGGCCGGCGAGCACGTGATCGTGCTGGTCTGGCCGGAAGGCGGCGAGCTGCGCGCCTTCCAGGGCATGTGTCCGCACCAGGACATTCCCCTGGCCGAAGGCAAGTTCGACGGCCGCGTCGTCATGTGCCGCGCCCACCAGTGGACCTTCGATGCCCAGACCGGCGAAGGCATCAACCCCGGCAAGTGCCGGCTCGCCCAATACCCCGTGAAGCTCGACGGCGACGACATCCTGGTCGCGGTCGAGGGTGTGCGGCCCCAGTTTGCCGCCGCCTGACCCCGCCATCCGCGACACCGCAAGGAGACCCACCATGAGCAGCCAACCCGTCTCACAGGGCTACCGCAACAACCGCGTCGGCCCCGTGCTGCGCGCCAGCCCCATCACCGAGGCCGTCGTCGAGGCCGCCGAGCTGGACAACCCCGGCAAGACCATCCGCGTCGACGACAAGCTGGCCTACGTGCGCATCGACACCGAGGGCGAGCTGATCCTGCGCCGCGCCACGCTGGAAGAGGCGCTCGGGCGGCCGTTCCGGATGTCCGAGCTGGAGGTCAACCTCAGCTCCTTCGCCGGCCGCATCGAGACTTCGGACGACCACGTCCGCTTCTATTACGAGATGACGCTTTGACGCCATCGACGTTCTGACGCCATCAGAGGAGACACACCATGCAACCCGATGTCCTCAAGCCGCTGAAGACCTGGAGCCACCTGGCCGGTCGCCGCCGCAAGCCGAGCGAGTACGAGATCGTCTCGACCAACCTGCACTACACCACCGACAACCCGGAGGCGCCGTTCGAGCTGGACCCGAACTTCCCGATGGCCCGCTGGTACAAGGAGCACCGCAACGCCTCGCCGCTGGTCCACACGGACTGGAACGCCTTCCGCGACCCGGACGAGATGGTCTACCGCACCTACAACATGCTGCAGGACGGGCAGGAGACCTATGTCTTCGGCCTGCTCGACCAGTTCTCGGCCCGGGGGCACGACCAGATGCTCGACCCGGCCTGGGCCGCCACGCTGGCGCGGCTGTACACGCCGGCGCGCTACCTGTTCCACACGCTGCAGATGGGCGCGGCCTACCTGGCCCAACTGGCGCCGGCCTCGACGATCTCGAACTGCGCCGCCTACCAGACCGCCGACTCCCTGCGCTGGCTCACGCACACCGCCTACCGCACCAAGGAGCTGTCGCTGACCTTCCCGGCCCTGGGCTTCGGCAGCGGCGAGCGCCAGCGCTGGGAGCAGGACCCCGCCTGGCAGGGCTGGCGCCGGCTGGTCGAGCACGCGCTCGTCGCCTGGGACTGGGGCGAGTCCTTCGTCGCGCTGAACCTGGTGGCGCGGCCGGCCATCGAGGAGACGGTGCTGCGCGGGCTCGGGCAGGTGGCGCGCCAGAACGGGGACACCTTGCTGGGCATGTTGTCGGATGCCCAGCTCGCCGACGCCCAGCGCCACCGCCGCTGGGCGGCCGCCCTGGTGCAGTTCGCGCTCACCCAGACCGGCAACGCCGAGGTGCTGGGCGCCTGGCTGCGCAAGTGGGAAGGGCTGGCGGACGAGGCCATCGCTGCCTACTGCGCCGCCTTGCCCGAATCCGTCGATGGGGCCGATCTGGCCGACCGCGCGCAGGCTGCCGCACGCGAGTTCCGGCACGGAGCCGGCCTGTGAGCGCTGCGGGCGCCACGGTCCGGGTCGCCATCGAGGGTGGACCGTCCTTCGACGTGCCGCCCGAGGAGGACACGCTGCTGCGCGCGGCCCTGCGCGCTGGCGTCGGGCTGCCGCACGAGTGCAGCGTCGGCGGGTGCGGAGCCTGCCGCTTCGATCTGGTGGCCGGGCAGGTGCAGACGCTCTGGCCGCAGGCCCCCGGGCTGTCGGAGCGCGACCGCAAGCGTGGCAAGCACCTCGCCTGCCAGTCCCGGCCGGTCGGCGACTGCACGGTCCGCGTGCGCTGCGACGACAGCTACCGACCCGTGGTGGCGCCCGTGCGGCAGTCGGCGCGGCTGCTGGCGCGTCGGATGCTGTCCCCGGACATGGGCGAGTTCACCGTGCAGGTGAATGCCGGTGCCACGTTCCGCCCAGGCCAGTACGCCTTGCTGTACCCGCCCGGCGCGGTGGGCGCACGGGCGTACTCGATGTCCAACCTGCCCGGCGCGGACGGGATCTGGCAGTTCATCGTCCGCCGGGTGCCGGGCGGGGCGGGCAGCGGAACGCTGTTCGACACGGTCGCCGTGGGGGACGCGCTGCCGCTGGACGGCCCCTATGGCCACGCCTACCTGCGCGACGACAACGTGCGCGATGTCGTCTGTGTCGCGGGCGGCTCCGGGTTGGCGCCGATGCTGTCGGTTGCCCGCGGCGTGCTCGCGCAGGGGGACGGGCGGCGGGTGCACTTCTTCCACGGGGTGCGGACCCAGGCCGATCTGGGCAGCACCTCGGTGCTCGACGAGCTGATCGGAGCGCGGCTCGCCGCGACGGTCGTGTTGTCCTCGCCCGAGGCGGTGTCCGCCTGGTCCGGTCGGATCGGCTTTGTCCACGCGGAAGTCGAGCGGGCGCTGGCGCCGGACCTGGCGCGCTTCGAGTGGTATTTCGCCGGCCCGCCGCCCATGGTGCAGGCGGTGCAGGAGCTGCTGATGCTCCGGCACCGCGTGCCCTTCGAGCAGATCCACTTCGACCGCTTCTTCTGATTCTGATCACACCACATGAAACATGAGGAGACGCTATCCATGAACCCCTTCAAGACAAACCCTGTCCTGCGGTCCGCCTGCCTGCTGGCGCTGGCCGCCACCCTGACCGGCACGCCCGCCCGGGCGCAGGACGCCTCGCCCTGGGCGGTGCGACTCGGCGCCGCCCACGTCGGCTTCAGCACCCGGGCCGATGTCCAGGCGGGCGGTGCCCCGGTGCCCGGTGCGGACGCCTCGGCCAGCAGCAACACCACTCCGGGGCTGGAGCTGTCCTATGCGCTGTCGCCGCAGTGGACCGGCCGCTTCCTGATCGGTGTGCCGCCCACCACCACGCTGACGGGCACGGGCACGCTGGCGAGCGCCGGTACCCTGGGCAAAGTGACCTACGGCCCCGCTGTCCTGTCCGCCACCTACAGCCCCTGGACGACCGGGCCGGTGCGTCCCTATGTCGGTGCCGGCCTGAACTACACCATCGTGTTCCGCAGCGAGGACGGCTTCATCAGCCCGCTCGACGTGAAGAACGGGCTGGGTGCCGTGCTCCAGGTCGGCGTTGAAATCCCGCTGGACGGCGGTTGGTCCGTGGGCCTTGATGCCCGCAAGATCTACGTCAAGACCCAGGCCGACGGGCGCCTGCCGGCCATGGGCGGCGCGGTGGCCCACGCAGACGTCCGGCTGGACCCGCTGGTGGTGTTCCTGTCGGTCGGTCGGCGGTTCTGAGCCGCGGCTACACACATACACCAATCGCGGCAGTCTGGCTGGGCGGCTACGCTCGTCCGGAGGCGATCGAGGACAGCATGGCCAAAGGCGAAACGAAACGAGGACCAGCCAGCGGGCAGGGGTCCGGGCACACGCATTCCGGCCCTGGGGAAATCCGCGTCCCGGCCATCCACGATCTGGCCAAGCGGCTGCGCTTCGCCCCGCAGCAGGGCCGGATCTGGCTCGATGACCAGCGCATGATGCTGATGCACATCAGCTCCCTCGGCTCGCTGCGCCAGGAGTTGATCGAGAGCCTGGGCAAGGAAACCGCCCGCGGCCTGGTCACGCGCATCGGCTACCAGGCCGGCACGCACGATGCGGCCATGGCGCGCAAGGTGCGTTCCGGCTTCAATACCAACGACGATTTCCTGGCCGGGCCGCAGCTGGTGGCGCTCGAAGGCATCGTGCATTGCGAGCCGGTGGCGCTGGACATCGACGTCGAGCGCGGCCGCTACTTCGGCGACTTCCTGCTGACCGACTGCGCCGAGGCCGAAGCCCACATCGCCACCTACGGCATCGGCAACGCCCCCGTCTGCTGGATGCTGATCGGCTATGCCTGCGGCTACACCAGCGCCTTCATGGGCCGGCCCATCCTGTGGCGCGAGGTCGAATGCCGCAGCATGGGCCACGCCAAGTGCCGCGTCATCGGCAAGCCGGTGGAAGAGTGGGGCGACACGGACGCCGACGACGACCTGCGCTTCCTGCAGATCGGCGATTTCGCCAAGTGGTCGCTCCGCCCGGACAGCCCGCCGCCGGCGACCAGCCGCCTGGCTGCTCGGCCGTCCGCCGTGCCGGAAAACAGTTTCGGTGTCGTCGGGGTCTCGTCCGGCTTCAACATGGTCTGCCACATGGTCAACAAGGTGGCCCCGACCGAGGCCACGGTGATCTTTCTCGGCGAGAGCGGTGTCGGCAAGGAGGTCTTCGCCAACAGCCTGCACCGCCTGAGCAAGCGCGCCGATCGGCCGTTCGTGGCGGTCAACTGCGCGTCGATTCCCGAGCACCTGATGGAGTCCGAGCTGTTCGGCGTCGAGCGGGGCGGCTACACGGGCGCCACCAGCTCACGCCCGGGTCGCTTCGAGCGGGCAGACAGTGGCACGCTGTTCCTGGACGAGATTGCCACGCTGAGCCTGACCGCACAGGGCAAGTTGCTGCGGGCGCTGCAGCAGGGCGAGATCGAGCGGGTCGGGGATTCGCGCACGCGCCGGGTCGACGTGCGCATCGTCGCGGCGACCAATGTCAACCTGCGGGACGCGGTGGCGGCCGGCACCTTCCGCGAGGACCTGTTCTTCCGGCTCAACGTCTTCCCGATCCACATCCCGCCGCTGCGCGACCGGCGTGACGACATCCCGCTGATGATGAACTGGTTCCTGCAGCGCCTGGCCAAGAAGCACGGCAAGCGCATCACCGGCTTCCGCGAGCGGGCGGTCGACGCCATGTTCTGCTACGAGTGGCCCGGCAATGTGCGCGAGCTGGAGAACATGGTCGAGCGGGCGGTGATCCTGGCGGACGAGGGCGGGGCGCTGGACCTGTGCCACCTGTTCACGACCGGCGAGGAGATCGACATGTCCTCGTTCGTGCTCAAGCGCAACGGCAACATCGCCCGGATGGACGCCCCGGCCGAGAGCCGCGCGGGCCTGTCGCCGGACGCCGCCCGGCCGGGTCTGGCGGATGCCGAGGTGGCCATGCTGCGCGCTGCCGTGGCCGAGGCCCGCGGCAACTTGGCCCGGGCGGCGCGCCTGCTCGGCATCACGCGGCCCAAGCTCGTGTACCGCCTGCGCAAGTACGCCATCGCGGTCGACTGAAGCGGTGCAAGGCCGGCCGGGGGCCGCACGGTAGGATGGACGGCAAGCTTTTCAACGTTCACAGGACCCGTCCATGCCCGGCACCAGCTCCCATTCCACGCCTGCCTACCGCGACCTGGAACAGCGCTTCCTGCGCCTCTACCGCTTCGAGCACCTCGGCTCGATCGTCGGCTGGGACCAGGCCGCCAACATGCCCTCTGGCGGCAACGAGGCGCGCGCTGCCGCGATGGCTGAACTCGACGGCCTGATGCACGCCCAGCGCACCGACCCCGCGCTCAAGTCGCTGCTCGACCGTGCAGAAAACGAGCCGCTCAGCGACGACCAGCGCGCCAACCTGCGCGAGATGCGCCGCGACTGGCGGGCGGCGAACGCGCTGCCGGCTGCATTGGTCGAGCGCCGCACGCTGGCCACCGCGCGCTGCGAACACGCCTGGCGCCGCCAGCGGCCGGCCAACGACTGGGCTGGCTTCGTCGAGAACTTCCGCCCCGTCGTGCAGGTTGCGCGTGAGGAGGCGATGCACCTGGCCGAAGCGACCGGCCTGATGCCCTACGACGCGCTGATGGACCGCTTCGAGCCAGGCATGACCAGCGCCGAGGTGGACCGTGTGTTTGGCGACCTGAAGACCTGGCTGCCCAGCCTGATCCAGCGGGTGCAGGCGCGCCAGCACGCCGAGCCGCCGGTGCTGACGCCGGTCGGGCCGTTCCCGGTGGCGCAGCAGAAGGCCTTGAGCCTGCAGGTGATGAAGCTGCTCGACTTCGATTTCGACGGCGGCCGGCTCGACGAGAGCACGCACCCTTTCTCCGGCGGCGTGCCCGAGGACGTGCGGCTGACCACGCGCTACTCGTTGGACAACCTGATGTCGAGCCTGATGGGCACGGTGCATGAAACCGGCCACGCCCGCTACGAGCAGAACCTGCCGCGCGAGTGGCTCGGCCAGCCGATCGCGCGGGCCCGCTCCTACGGCCTGCACGAGAGCCAGAGCCTGTCCTTCGAGATGCAGCTCGGCGCCCACCCCGGCTTCGTCGCGCAGCTGGTGCCGCTGATGGTCGAGCAGTTCGGCGCGCAACCAGCCTTCACGGCCGAGAACCTCACGCGCCTGGCCACGCGGGTCGAGCCGGGGCTGATCCGCGTCGATGCCGACGAGGTGACCTACCCGGCGCACGTCATCCTGCGCTTCGAAATCGAGCGCGCGCTGATCGAAGGGCAGATCGAGGTCGACGACATCCCCGCGCTGTGGGACGAGAAGATGGCCGCCTACCTCGGCCGCGACACCCGGGGCGACTACCGCAACGGCCCGATGCAGGACGTGCACTGGCCGTCCGGCTCCTTCGGCTACTTCCCCTGCTACACGCTGGGGGCGATGTACGCCGCGCAGTGGTTCGCCACCATGCGCAGCCAGATGCCGAACCTCGACGAGCGCATCGCCGCGGGCGACCTGAACCCGGTGTTCGACTGGCTCAAGGACCACATCTGGCGCCAGGGTGCGCGCTGGGAAACGCCGGAGCTGACGCGCCGCGCCAGTGGCGAGGTGCTGAATCCGGCGCATTTCCGGGCGCATCTGGAAGGGCGTTACCTGGGCTGAGGCCGCCGGGGCGCACTGGGCGATACCGCCGGGCTGCCCACACGGCACTGCGCCGCTGGTGTTTGCCCACGGTGGTCACCTTGCGCAGGATGCGGGCTCCTCCACTTCCCCCGAGGGGCCCGCGATGCCGCACTCCCTGCTCCTGACGTCCCCGCATGACCGCCGGCCCCTGGCACTGGTCGCGCTGGTGCTGCTGATCCTGCTTGCACTCGCCTGGCACGGCCCGGTCTCGCAATGGGCGCACTACCACCACTTCGCCGATGCCCGGGCCTGGCACGGGCTGCCGAATGCCTGGAACGTGCTGAGCAACCTGCCGTTCGCGCTGGTGGGTGGCTGGGCGTTGCTGCGGTGGCGGCGCCGTCCACCGGCGGGCGCGCAGGCGTGGACCGTGTTCGCGGCCGCGCTGCTTCTGACGGCGTTCGGCTCGTCGTACTACCACTGGGCGCCGGACAACACGCGCCTCGTCTTCGACCGGTTGCCGATCGCGTGGGCCTGCGCGGCGCTGAGCTGCGGGTTCCTGGCGCAGCGTGTCGATGTGCGCTGGGCGGGTGTAGCGCCGCTGGCGGTGGCCTGGGCTGGGGCGACGGCGTCGGTGCTGTACTGGTGGTGGACCGAGCAGCACGGCGTCGGGGATCTGCGGCCCTATCTGCTGGTGCAGTTCCTGCCGATGGTGCTGGTCCCGGCTGCGCTGTGGATGCGCATGGCGCCGATCGATGCGGCGCCCGTGGTGTCCGACCGGGCGTGGTGGACGGTGCTGGCGCTCTACGGGCTCGCCAAGCTGGCCGAGTCCGCGGATGCGCCGGTGTTCGAGGCGCTGTCGATGCTGAGCAGCGGGCACGTGCTCAAGCACCTGCTGGCAGCCGCCGCAGCGGGGGGGCTGCTGTGCCAGCGCCCTGCCGCGGCGATCGACCTCACCAGAAAGCGCGAGAAGCCCCGTCCTTCAGGGCGGGGAGGCAGAGCGCAGGATTGCGCAGCGAGCCGTTGGCTTGGTGGTTGAGTTTCCTGTGGCATTGTTGACTGTATTTATATACAGTCTTGATCATGTCCATTCGAGCCTTCCGCTTCCAGTTGCGCCCCAAGCCCGGCACCGCGCACGCCCTGCGCCGGTTCGCGGGCGCATGCCGCTGGGTGTGGAACCGGGCCATCGGCGAGCAGCAGCGGCTGCGGGCTGCTGGCGAGAAGTTCTCGGGCTACGTGGTGATGTGCCGCTGGCTGACAGTGTGGCGCAACGACCCGGACACGGCATGGCTGGCCGAGACGCCGGTGCAGGCGCAGCAGCAAACCTTGAAGCGGCTGGAGGCGAGTTACCGGCGCTTCTTCGAGGGCCAGGGCGGCTATCCCCGGTTTCGCGGACGCGGGCAAGACGCCGGGTTGCGGTTCCCGAAGGCGTCGGACTGCAAGCTCGACACGGACAACCAGCGCCTGAAGCCACCGAAACTCGGCTGGGTGCGGATGCGTCAGTCGCAGGCGGTCGAAGGAGCGGTTCGGAACTACACGCTGACGCAGGAGCGGGGCCGCTGGTTCGTGTCGATCCAGGTGGAGCAACCGGACGTGATTCCGGCGGCCGGGCTGGTGCCGACGCTCGGGATCGACTTCGGGGTGACACTGTTCGCCGTGACGACAGACGGCGAGTGCGTGGCGCCGCTGAATGCGCTGAAGCGGCAGCAGAAGTACCTGAAGCGCGTTCAGCGATCGGTGTCGCGCAAGGTGAAGGGGTCGAAGAACCGGCGCAAGGCGATCGACCGGCTGGGCAAGGTGCATGCCCGGATCGCGGCGCAGCGCAGCGACTGGCTGCACAAGCTGACGACGAAGTGGGCCGATGCGCATCCGGTGATCGCCATCGAGGATCTGAAGGTGGCAGCGATGAGCGCGAGCGCCAAGGGCACGGCCACCGA